>JBIISU010000186.1:0-3261 GCA_044340815.1 Opitutales bacterium
ACGCCGATATCGGCGGCGTTGGAGGTGCGGCCGCCGATCTCGATGAGCACGTTGGACTTGCAGGTGACGCTCTGGAATTCGAGCGTCGCCGGGCGGTGCTCGTTGATGAGCGCCAGCATCTCGAGCGGGAGCGGCCGCTTCACGCCGAGTTCGTTGATGCGCGTCGTGATGGCCTGGGCCGCGTCGATGTCGGCGACCTTGGCCGCGTTCTCGGCGTTCTTGGCCTCGAGGTCGTCCGTGCGCAGGCGCACGCCGAAGCCCACGAGGTCGAGGAGCAGCGCGACCACCAGCGTGGCCACGGCGCCCTGCGTCAGGCGCCACAGGATGAGGTTGGTCCGCTCCTTCTTGCGGCGCGCCTCGAGGAAGTCGGTGTCGCGGATGTCGGCGACGTCGAGGTGCTTCTTGGAGAGCTCGTGCGGCGTGGCCCCTTCCGCGAGGAGCACCAGCGCGTGTTCGCGCCGCTCGCTCCGGAGGGCGCCGGTCAGGGTCTCGACCGCGTAGCCTTCGGCCAGCCCGCCGCGCTGGGCGGCCTCGGCGGCGATCTCCGCCGCGGTGACGTCGGCCAGCTCGCCGACGGCGATGGCCGCGGGCAGGGTCTCGCCCGCCACCCAGGCCAGCGCGGTGAGGCGTTCCTCCCCGCGGTGGACGACCACGCCGCCGGCGGCGGGGCGGTGGCTGCAGAGCGCGAGGAACTCGGGCACGACCTGGCAATCCTCCGGCCAGGCCAGGCTTTCCTCCGGCGTGAAGCGGCGCCGGTGCGCGGCGTAGATCAGGGCGGTGCGGCCGTCGGCGGCGACCAGGTGGCCCACGAGCATCTGTTCGAGCGGGAAGGGCGAGAGCGCCTCGAGCGCCAGGTTCACCTGGGCCTGCACGTCGGGTCCGTCGAGCGCGAGGCGCCGCACGAAGAAGCGGTTGCCGGGCAGGAGCGCGGCCGCCGCGGGTTGGGCCTTATCGCGCAGGCGGGTCAGCAGGGAGGTCATTTTTCTTGGGGGCTTGTCGGGGCGGACCGTTGTCCTCGGTCCATTCCAGGATGGTGAAGGGGTAGTTGAGCGAGTTGCTGCGGGTGCGGCCGCCGAGGGAGGTCCGGCCGACGTTGGCCGGGGGGACGACGCCGGGGGTGGCGGAGGCGTTGGTCGACCTTACCGACCCCGGGGAGCCTGTCGAGTTCCCCGTCGTCCGGAACGTGGGGAGGGCCTTGCTCGCGCCCGCGCCGGTGGCGACGGTCGGGTCGTCGTCCGGGTTGGGGGTCGCCGCGGGGAAGGTCACGTCGTCGCGGAACTGGACCAGGGCGCTGACCCGGCATTGCGCCAGGCCCTGCTTCACCGTCGCCCGCACCCACATCAGGTGGGACTCGTCGTCGAAGGCCTGGAGCGGGGCGCCGCCGCCGACCAAGGTGCGGACCTCCTGGGTGACGCGGAAGTAGGGCGGGGTCCCGCTGACCCGCTTCTTCATCACGTTCTGCTTGTCGCGGATGAGCGCGATCTGGTGCTCGTCGAGCCCGAGCGCGAGCAGGAGCCCATCCTCGGCCGTGTTGATGTTGGTGTCCCCGAAGGCGTAGAGGCTCACCATCGAGGTGAAGGCGTCGTAGAGCGGCGTCGGGTGGCCCTGTTCGTCGAAGAAGAACTCGTTCGCCACGCCGATGGCCCGCAGCTCGGAGAAGGAGCGCAGGGCGCGGCGGGCGGGCCGGTGGGCCAGGACGCGGCGCTCGTAGGCGGCGTCCGTCGCCTCTTCCTCGAGCGGCTCGTAGCGCTTGCTCGTCCAGCCGATGAGCGCGTCGGAGACCCGTTCGGCGTCCTTCTGCTCCAGCCCCAGGGCGTAGAGCAGCTTGATCAGGGTGTTCTTGTCGAGGTTCGGCAGCGGCAGCTTGCGGCTCTCGTCCTCGAACTCGAACGTCACCTCGAGGCCCTCGCGCGGCGGGAAGCCCGCGTAGGCGTGCGGATCGTCGAAGCCCTGCGTCGGGTGGTGGACCTTGTTCAGGTCGATCGAGCGGATCTCGGCGATGACCGCCAGGGCGAGCTCGAGCTCCGACTGGGCGTCGGCCCGGAGGCGCCGCCGGTCGGCCTCGCGCGTGGTCATGGCGAGCTCGAGCGTGTTGTCCTCCATGAAGCGCCCGAGCAGCAGCGAGGCCAGCGCGATGAGCACCAGGACCACGATGATGACGGAGCCGCGCCGGCGGGGGGCGGGGCTCATGGGCGGGAGGCGCCGGGGCGCCGGATGGGGAGGTCGAGCACGACCTCCTGCTTGAGGGTGCCGCGCTCGAAGCGCAGGTGGAGCCGGGCGGGTTTCCGCCACGCCGTGCCGGCGGGCTCCCGCGCGGGTTCCTCCTCGACCTTCCAGGTCCGGAGGTCGGCGTCGTAGTATTCGTAGGCGAGCGACTTCACGAACGGCGAGAGGATCGTCGTGTGGAGGTCGGTCTGCTCGCGGTTGATCTCCAGCCGCGATTGCCATTGCAGCGCGAGCCCCTTGTCCGGGTCGACGTAGAGGGAGAAGTCCACGTCGGGCAGCGGGAGTTCGGGCCAGTCGGCGAGGCGGGCCGCGTCGGGGAGCAGGAAGGTGAGCCGCGGTTCGTCGCCGCCGAAGCCGTCCGGCACTTCCTTGATGGCGACGCCCGTGGCCCCGGGCGCGACCGTGGCCTGTTCGAGCGTCTCGCGCACGAGCCGCGTCGCCGCGCGCACGTGCTGGTCGAAGAGCCGCTGGTCGCGCTTGCCGCCCCAGAGCTCGGTCATCGAGAAGAGGAACGTGTTGATCGTGAGCATCAGCACCGCGAGCAGGGCCAGCGAGATCAAGGTCTCGAGCAGCGTGAAGCCGCGGCGGGGCGGGACGCGGCTCATTGGATGACGGGCTTGGGCGCCGGGGCCGCCGGGCGCGGGGGAGTCTTGCCGTTCGCCGGCGTCGCTCCCGGCTTGGTCGCATTGCCGCGCGTCGGGGTGGGCGTCGTCCCGGCCTTGCCCTTGTCGTTCGTCGCGGCGCCGGGCCGCTTCCCGCCGGCGTCGCCCGGGGTGGCGTGGTTCCACGCGGTCTTGTTCGAGGGGGTCGGCGCGCTGCGCACGGCGGTGTAGTCGCCGCCGGTGGTCTCGGTGTAGCCGCGCTCGGTCGCGAGCCGCTGCCGGGCGGCGTCGCGGATCTTCTGGCGGTCGGCGGGCACGGACCAGGTCGGGCGGAGGAGCAGGCGCGTCTCGGTCAGCGCCGGAGCGTCGGTGCCGTCGGCGTTCTGGATCTCGACGGTCAAGGTGACGGTGAAGAGGTCGCTCACGCTGGTGG
>JBIISU010000187.1:0-3260 GCA_044340815.1 Opitutales bacterium
CTCTTGCTAGGGACGGTCAGCCCTGGCCCCAGCCCTAGCCCTCGGGTCAGCCCTCCACCCATTTCCTTATCGTCCTCGGCCGCTTTTTCCGACCAATGTAGGGCCGCTTCCATGCATCGCCTTTTCGTCGAGAAGAAACCCGCGTTCCGGTCCGAGGCCGAGCACCTCCTCCGCGACCTCCAGGACTCGCTCCGCCTGCCCGGCCTGAAGTCCCTCCGCATCCTCCAGCGTTACGACGTCGAGGGCGCTTCCGAGGCCGCCATCCGCCAGGCCATCCCGACCGTCTTCGCCGAACCGCCCGTCGACGACGTCACGGAGGGCTGCTTCCCCTTGGCCCCGGGCGAGACCGCCTTCGCCGTCGAGTTCCTGCCGGGCCAGTTCGACCAGCGCGCCGACTCCGCCGCCCAGTGCCTCCAGATCGTCGGGGGAGGGGAGCGCCCCGTCGTGGCCGCCGCCCGCACCTACGTCGTCAGCGGCGACCTCGCCCCGGCCGACCTCGCCCGCGTGAAGGCCTACCTGATCAACCCGGTGGATTCGCGCGAGGCCGACCTCGCCCCGCCGACGTCCCTGAGCCGCGCGGCTCCGACCCCGAAGCCGGTCGCGTCGTTGCCGGGTTTCCTGACGAAGTCCGCCGCCGAGCTCGCCGCCCTCCGCAAGGAGCTGGGCCTGGCGATGTCCGACGCCGACCTGCTCTTCTGCCAGGCGCACTTCCGCGACCACGCCCGCCGCGAGCCGACGCTCACCGAGATCAAGCTGCTGGACACCTATTGGTCCGACCATTGCCGCCATACGACGTTCCTCGCCGAGCTGAAGTCCGTCGAGTTCGCCGACTCGCCCCTGTTGGCCCCGTTCAAGGCTTCGTGGGAGCGCTACCAGCGCGTGCGCCTCGGCCTCAACCGCCAGGGCAAGCCGGTCTGCCTGATGGACATCGCGACGATCGCCGGCCGCGAACTCAAGCGCACGGGCGCGCTGGATGACATGGAGGATTCCGAGGAGGTGAACGCCGCCTCCATCGTGGTGCCGGTCGAGATCGACGGGCGCACCGAGGAGTGGCTGGTGATGTTCAAGAACGAGACGCACAACCACCCGACCGAGATCGAGCCGTTCGGCGGCGCCGCGACCTGCCTCGGCGGCGCGATCCGCGACCCGCTGTCGGGCCGTTCCTACGTCTACCAGGCGATGCGCGTCACCGGCGCGGCCGACCCCCTGACCCCCTACGACCGGACGCTGCCGGGCAAGCTCCCGCAGCGCAAGATCACCACCGGCGCGGCCGCCGGCTATTCCTCCTACGGCAACCAGATCGGCCTCGCGACCGGCCTGGTGTCCGAACACTACCACCCGGGCTACGTCGCCAAGCGCATGGAGATCGGCGCGGTCGTCGCCGCCGGCCCGCGTCGCTGTGTGCGCCGCGAGGCTCCGGCCCCGGGCGACGTCATCGTGCTCGTCGGCGGCCGCACGGGCCGCGACGGCGTGGGTGGCGCGACGGGTTCGTCGAAGGAGCACACCGAGACCGCGCTCCAGAATTCCGCCGAGGTGCAGAAGGGCGACGCGCCGACCGAGCGCAAGCTGCAGCGCCTCTTCCGCGATGAGTCCGTCAGCGCGCTGATCAAGCGCTGCAATGACTTCGGCGCCGGCGGCGTGTCCGTCGCCATCGGCGAGCTCGCCCCGTCGCTCCACGTCCATCTCGACCGCGTGCCGCTGAAGTACGACGGCCTCGACGGCACGGAGATCGCCTTGTCCGAATCCCAGGAGCGCATGGCCGTCGTGCTGCACCCGAAGGATGTCGCGGCCTTCCTCGCCGCCGCCCGCCGCGAGAACCTCGAGGCCGTCCACGTGGCCGACGTCACCGACTCCGGCCGCCTGATCATGGAGTGGCGCGGCCAGCGGGTGGTCGACATCGCCCGCGACTTCCTCGACACCAACGGGGTCACCCAGTCGGCCACCGCCTCGGTCGCCGCCCCGGAGGCCTCGAAATCCCCCTTCCAGGTGCCCGCCCAGGCCGTTTCGGCCGCGGACCTGAGGAAAGCCCTGTCCGACCTCCCGAACGCCTCCCAGCGGGGCTTGGTGGAGCGTTTTGATGCCTCCATCGGGGCCAACACGGTCCTGCACCCCTTCGGTGGGGCTACCCAAAGCACCCCCCAGGAGGCCATGGCGGCCAAATTGCCCGTTTTGGGCGGGGAAACCGATGCCTGCACCATCATGGCCTACGGGTTCAACCCGGTGGTCGCCCAGTGGTCCCCCGGCCATGGCGCCGTCTGCGCGGTCGTCGAGTCCCTGGCCCGCCTCACGGCCGCCGGCGGCGACCCCGCCCGGGCCCGCCTGACCCTCCAGGAATATTTCGAGAAGCTCGGCACCGACCCCAAGCGCTGGGGCAAGCCGCTCGTCGCCCTGCTTGGCGCCCTCGAGGCCCAACTCGAGTTCGGCACCGCCGCCATCGGCGGCAAGGATTCGATGTCGGGTTCGTTCAAGGAGCTCGACGTCCCGCCGACGCTGGTCTCGTTCGCCATCGTCCCGGGCAAGGCTAGCCAGGTCGTCTCCGCCGAGTTCAAGCAAGCCGGCTCGACCGTCGTCGTCGTGGACGTCCCGCGCACCGCGGCGTTGCTCCCCGACCTCAAGCTCGCCCGCGAGCGTCTCGCCGCGGTCCATGCGCTCATCAAGGCCGGCAAGGTCCGCGCCGCCGCCGCCGTCCGCCAGGGCGGGGTGGGGCATGCGCTCGCCCGCATGGCCTTCGGTAACCGGATTGGCGTCGCCCTCGCGGCCGCGCCCTCCGCCGATTTCCTGATCCCCGCCTACGGCTCCCTCGTGCTCGAGGTGGCGTCCGCCGCCGACCTCGGGTCGCTGCCGCACCGCGTGCTCGGCCAGACCACCGCCGCCCCCGCGCTGGCGTGGCCCGGCGCGACGATCGCGCTCGACGAGCTCCTCGCGGCCCACGAGGCCGTGCTCGAGCCGGTCTTCGCGACCAAGGCCTCCGAGCCGGCCGGCGCGCCCGCCCCGCTTTCCTTCACCGTCCGCTCCGGCCTCAAGCCCAAGGTCCGCGTGGCCAAGCCGCGTGTGATCATCCCGGTCTTCCCGGGCAGCAACTGCGAGTACGATACCGCCCGCGCGTTCCGCCTCGCCGGCGCCGAGCCCGAAATCCTCGTCCTGCGCAACCTCGACGCCGCCGGCCTCGGCGAGTCGCTCCAGGCCCTCGCCGCCGCCATCGGCCGCTCGCAGATCCTGATGATCCCCGGCGGCTTCTCCGCCGGCGACGAACCGGACGG
>JBIISU010000188.1:0-3229 GCA_044340815.1 Opitutales bacterium
CGGCGCCGTGTTCACTCGAGTCCGAGCTGCTTGCGACCGGCTTCCGAGATCATGCGCGGGTTCCAGACCGGGTCCCAGACGATGGCGACCTCGGCGGACTCCACGCCGGGCAGCGCCTCGAGCTTGGACTTGGCGTCGGCCGCGATGACCGGGCCCATGCCGCAGCCTTGCGCCGTCAGGGTCATCTTGACCTCGACCTTGCGCCCGCCGCGTTCGCCCGGGGTCAGCGCCAGGTCGTAGATCAGGCCGAGGTCCACGATGTTCACCGGGATCTCCGGGTCGAAGCAGCCTTTGAGCGCCTCCCAGAGCGCGGACTCGTCGAGCGGGCCAGTCGCGACGTTCCCGGCCTTCGCCGCGTAGAGCTCGACCGCGTCCGGGCCGAGGGCCGCGAGATCGGCCGGTGCGATGCGGAAGAGGCCCATCGGGGTGCGGACCGTCGCCGACCCGCCGAGCGCCTGGGTGACCTCGACTTCCGTCCCGGCCTCGAGGATCGCCGCGTCTCCGGCGGGGATGACGGTGACGGGACAGTCGCGGAGCAGGCGATGGTGCGAGGACATGGGGCTAACCTTGGCTTCCGGGCCCGGGACGCAAGCGTCCGCTGCTCCCGCCGCGCCCCATGTGCTTTTTGCGGTAGAAGACTTGCGTTTCAGGGTGACATGCAGGGTTGTCCGCCCCGGCCGGCGGGCTAGGGTGGGGAGACCCCCCGCCATGCGCCCCCGCCTCCTCTCCGCCCTGTTCCTCGGTCTCGCCCTGGTCGCGTCCGCCGCACCGGTCTCCTTGTTCGACGGTAAGTCGCTCGACGGGTGGGAAGGCGACCCGGCCTGGTGGCGCGTCGAGGCCGGCGAGATCCGCGGCGGTTCGACCACGCAGAACGTGCCGCGCAACTTCTTCCTGGCGACGAACAAGAGCTACCAGAACTTCGACCTCCGCGTGAAGCTCCGCCTCACCGGCACCGGCTTCGTGAACAGCGGTGTGCAGATCCGCAGCGTGCGCGTCCCGAACAACACGGAGATGTCGGGTTACCAGGTCGACTTCGGGCCGGGCTGGTACGGGAAACTCTACGATGAGAGCCGCCGCAACAAGGTCATCGCCGACTCGACCGACCCCAAGGCGGTGCTCGCCGCGGTCAAGGAGGGCGACTGGAACGAGTACCGCATCCTCGCCGAGGGCCGCCGCATCCGCACCTGGGTCAATGGCGTGCCGGCGCTCGATTACACCGAGGCCGACGCCAACATCGCGACGGACGGCCGGATCGGCCTCCAGGTCCACTCGGGCGGCAAGGCCGTCATCCAGGCCAAGGACATCGAGATCGAGGAACTCCCCGCGACCCCCGCCGAGATGACCTGGGCGAAGGTCAAGGCCGCCGCTCCCGCGAAGGCCGAAGCCCCGAAGAAGAAGGACACGGGTTACAACAACCTCCAAGGCGTGCGCCGCACCGCCGAGGAGCAGCAGAAGCTCTTCCGCCTGCCCGAGGGCTTCGAGATCGAGCTCTTCGCCAAGGAGTCGCCGGGTTTCGGCAAGTTCATCATGCTCGTCTTCGACCAGCAGGGCCGGGCCTGGTCCAGCACCGCCCTCGAGTATCCGGTCGACGCCAACGAGAACCCGGCCGCGGCCGAGGCGCTCTACAAGTCGAAGGCGCGCGACAAGGTGGTCGTCTTCGACCGTCCCTTCGCCGGCGGCGCGCAGGAGCCCCGCGTGTTCGCCGACGGGCTCGCGATCCCCGAGGGCGTGCTGCCCTACCGGGATGGCGCGATCGTCCAGCACGGCCATGACGTGGTCTTCCTGCGCGACACCGACGGCGACGGCAAGGCCGACAAGCGCGAGGTGCTCCTGACCGGCTTCGGCGTCCAGGATTCGCACTTGTTCCCGCACCAGTTCACCCGCGCCCCGGGCGGCTGGTTCTGGTTGGCGCAGGGCGCCTTCAATTCCGGTAAGGTGACCACGACCAAGGGCGACACCATCGACTTCCCCAGCACCCGCATGGCGCGTTTCCGTCCGGATGGCAGCTTCTTTGAGCCGACGAGCACGGGTCCGTGCAACATCTGGGGCTTGGTCCTGACGGGGCAGGGCGAGGCCTTCATCCAGGAGGCCAATGACTATGGCTACCCCGTGATGCCGTTCCATGAGTATGCCTGGTACCCCGGTTGCGCCGACCGCCTGGCGAAGTCCTACCAGCCGCCCTTCCCGGTGCAGGCCCCGCAGTTCAAGCTGGGCGGCACGGGCCTGAGCGGCCTCGCCTTGAGCGATCCGGGCGTCTGGCCCAAGGGCTACGCCGACGTCATGTACGTGGCGAACCCGATTACCTCCAAGGTCAACGCGATCCAGATGAAACGCGACGGCGCCGGCTACTCGCTCGAGAAGCTGGCCGACCTCGTCACCTGTGACGACCCTTTCTTCCGCCCGATCGCGATGACGATGGGCCCCGACGGCTGCCTCTACGTCATCGATTGGTACAACAAGATCATCAGCCATAACGAGGTCGCCCGCAACCACCCGGACCGCGACAAGCAGTCGGGCCGCATCTGGCGCATCAAGCCGAAGGGTTACGTCGCCCCGGCCATCCCCGATTACTCCAAGCTTTCCTCGGCGGACCTCATCGCCCGCCTCGGCGCCCGGATCGCCGGCGACGCGCACCTGGCTTGGCAGACCTTGGCCGACCGCGCGCCCGAGGCGGCCACGACCGCCGCCCTCCGCGCCCTCGCCCAGGATGACGCGGCCGACGACGCCCGCCGGATCCAGGCGCTCTGGGTCCTCGGTTGGCAGAAGTCGCACCCGGTCGACCTCGTCGCCGGCCTCCTGAAGTCCCCCAACCGCAACGTCCGCCGCGAGGCGGTGAGCGTGCTGCGCTACGCCGCCAACCTGGACGCCGCCCAGATCGCCCTGCTCGCGGGCCTGCGCGCCGATGCCGACGCCGAGGTGCGTCAGGCCGCGATCAAGACCTTGGGCGAAGCCATCACCGCCCCGGGCGTCCTGCCGGCGCTCCTGTCCTTCGGGCAGCCGTCGTTGTCCGAGCCGACCGCCCCGGGCCGCAACGGCAAGCCCAGCAAGGTGGGCGAAGCCTACTACCGCGAGTTCGAGCGCTTCCTGGTCCGCATGTACCTCGAGCGCCAGCCCGCCGCCGTCGCCGCCTTCCTCGCCGCGCCGGAGGCGAAGTCCTTGCCGGCCGAAGGCCGGATGTTCGCCACCCTCGCGCTCGACCCCAAGGTCGGCGCGCCGCTCATCGCCGAAC
>JBIISU010000189.1:0-3225 GCA_044340815.1 Opitutales bacterium
CCTCCGCGGTCCGGACCTCATAAGTGGTTCATGCGGAGCGTCACCCTCGTCTGCCTGCTCTTGGCCAGCGCGGCCTTCGGCCTCGACCTCAAGCCCTCGTTGGCCCCTTCGAAGCCCGCCGCTCCCGCCGCGCCCGCGGTCCGCCCCGCGGTGGCTCCCGCCGCCCCGGCGCCCGTCGCCAAGCCCGAGGCGAAGGAGCCGGAATCGCCGCCCGTCATCTTGGCCAAGTTCCCCAACGGCGCCGAAGTCGTCACCCAATACAAGGGCATCCAAGTCCTGCTCGCCGGCTTCGTCGCGCGGGGTTCGCGCGATTTCCTGGATGTGAAGCTCGCGGGAGCCGAAGGCGAAGCCGACGCCCTCTGTCACGTGCGGCTGCTCGACGCCGAGGGGAAGGCCATCGGCTACCTCAAGGCCTACCTGCACGCCAAGGGCACCTCCTTCGACCTCACGGCGATGGAGAAGGACCCGGCCAAGCGACGCGCGCTGCTCGAACGCACGCGGTCGATCCAATTCCAGCCCGTCGACAAGTCCCAGGCGGTGCTGCCCGCGGTCTGCCGTCGCGCCCAGTGAGCGTCGATCGGCCCGTCGCGATGTCGGAGGCGATCCTCAACCTTTCCTGCTACAAGTTCACGCCGCTGGCGGACCTGGAGGCGCTTCGCCTAGGTCTGCTCGACGCTTGCCGAGCCCACGAGGTCAGGGGGACGATCCTGCTCGCGCCGGAGGGCATCAACTTCTTCCTCGCCGGCACGCGCGCGCAGCTGGATGCGGTGCTCGCGGTCCTGCGGGCCGTGCCGGGCCTCGCCGACCTCGCCCCGAAGGAGAGCCCGTCTCCGGATCGTCCGTTCCGGCGCATGTTGGTCAAGGTGAAGAAGGAGATCATCGCCTTCGGGGTGGAAGGGGTCGACCCCGCCCGCGCGCCTTCGCCCAAGCTGAAGCCCGCGGAGCTGAAGCGCTGGCTGGACGAGGGGCGGCCGGTGGTGCTGCTCGATACCCGCAACGTCTACGAGGTGCGCATGGGCACCTTCCGGGGCGCGCTCGCGACGCCGATCTGGAATTTCCGGGACTTCCCGCGGGCGGTCTCCGACCTGCCGCCCGAGCTCAAGGACCGGCCGGTCGTCATGTTCTGCACCGGTGGCATCCGATGCGAGAAAGCCGGTCCGTTCATGGAAAGCCTCGGCTACAAGGATATCCACCAACTCGACGGCGGCATCCTCAAATACTTCGAGGAAGTCGGCGGGGCCCATTACGAAGGCGAATGCTTCGTCTTCGACGAACGCGTCGGCGTGGACGCCGCCCTGCGGCCGACCCGCTCGGTGGTCTGCTTCAACTGCCAGATGCCCCTGACCTTCGCGGAGCAGCGGGATGAGCGCTACGTCTACGAGAAATCCTGCCCGCACTGCATCGACGGCAAGCCGAAAGGCCGGGGCAATACCGCCGCCGAGGCGGGTTGAGCGTTCACCAGCGCAGTTCCGGCAGCCAGGACCACTCGCCGAGCGGGAGGCGGTCCGTCAGTTGCGCCGGTTCTTTTCCGGCCAGGATGCCGGTGCCGAGGAGCGCGCCCGCGATGCCCGCGCGGTCGGCGCCCGCCAGGTCGTGCTCGGGACTGTCGCCGATGGCGAGGACCTGCGAACGGTCGGGGTCGCCCGCGGCCGCCAGCGCGACGCGGTAGATGTCCGCGTGGGGTTTGCCGAACCAGATCAGGCGCGCGCCAAGTTTCTCCAGTTCGCGCGCCACGGCGCCGGCCGAAGGGCGAACGCCCGCGGGGGTCAGCATCTCGAGGTCGGGGTTCGCGACCAGCACGGGGACGCCGCGGCGGGCGGCGCCCGCGAGCTCGGCGACCTGTTCCGTCCAGGCGCGGTCGGGTTCCACGCTCGCGGTCAGGATGATCGCTGCGCAGTCATCGGGCCCGACCAGCCGTAGGCCGAGGGCACCGAAGCCATAATCATCGCCGGGCTTGCCGGAGAGGTGCACCCGGGCGCCGGTCTTGAACGCGCGGCCGAGCCGGCCTTCGCGGATCGCGGCCTGGGCCGCGTCGCCGGACGTCACGACGGCATCGAAGTGCTTGGCGCCGAAACCGAACTTCGCGAGCCGGGCGCGGTTGTCTGCGCCATTCTTGGCGGAATTGGAAAGCACCACGACCTTACCGCCTTCCTCGCGGAAGCGGCGCAGCGCCTCGGCCGCGCCCGGATAGGCTTTCTGGCCGTCGTGAAGGGTGCCGAACTGGTCGACGAGCAGGACATCGTAGGACTTGGCCAAGGCGGCGAGGCCGGGATGCGCACGCAGCGCTCCGACGTGCCCGCCCACGGTCTGGCCGAGCGCCTGCCAGGCGAGGCGGGCGACGCCGGCGCAGGCTTCCTCGCTGGTGGCTTGGCTCAACGGCAGGCCGAGCGCCTGGGCGCGGAGTTTCATCCACGCGGGGTTGCGGGCGCCGCCGCCCGCGTGCCGCACCGAGCGCAAGGCCGGTCCGCCGAGTTCCCGCAACCTGGCATAGCCGAGGCGTTCGACCGCGGCGAGGCCTTCGAGCATCCCTTGCAGGAAGCGGGCGTCCTCCGGCGGGCGCGGGGTCAGCCGCGGAGCGAGGGTCGCGTCGGCGATCGGAAAGCGCTCACCGGTCGCGGGCAACGGGTAGTAGTCCAGCCCGGTCGGGATTTCCGGAGTCGTCCGGGCGGTGAGCGCGGCGAGTTCCTCCGGCGTCCAGAAGCTAGCCAGCGTGCGACCGCCGCAGTTGGAGGCCCCGCCCGCCAGCCAACGGTCGCCGAGGCGATGGCTGTAGATGCCGTATTCGGGGGCGAAGATCGGCCGGTCGCAGAGCAGCTTGATCACGAGCGTGGAGCCGAGCGCGGTGGCGCCTTCGCCGACTTCCTGGGCGCCGCTGGCGAGGAAGGTCGCGCAACCGTCGGTCGTGCCGGCCGCGAGCGGGATGCCGACCGGGAGTCCGAGCGCATTGGCCGCCGCCGAGGCCAAAGTGCCGATGGGGGTGCCGACAGGTACCACCCTGGGGAGCCAGACCGGGTCGAGTCCGAATTCCTTCAACCAGGCTGGCCAGACGCGCGCCACCGGGTCGTAGCCCGTCTTCAGCGCGTTATTCTCGTCGGTGACGTAATCCGTCGCCCCGAGTTGCCGGTTCAGCCAATCGGCTTGGTGGATGATGCGGTGCAGGCCGGGTAGGTCGACCCAGTCCAGCGCGCGCGCCGCCGGCGAGGTCGCCCCATGCGCCGCGCTCTC
>JBIISU010000191.1:0-3175 GCA_044340815.1 Opitutales bacterium
AACGCCAGGATCGCGCCGCCCAAAGCGATGCGGTACCAGGCGAACACGCCCAAGCCCCGACGCGACACGAAGCCCACGAGCCACTTCACCGAGAGGAAGGCGGTCACGGCTGCGATGAGCAGGCCGACGAGCGCCGGGCCGGCCGGGTAGATCTGGGGGAGGGCGGGGCCGAGGGACCAAGCCTTGTAGACCGAAGCGGCCGACAGGGTGAGCAGGCCGACCAAGAAGGAGAATTCGGTCGCCGCGGCATGGGAAAGCCCGGCGACGCGTCCGCCGAGGATGGTGGCCAAGGAACGACTGGTGCCCGGAACCAGGGCGAAGCATTGGCATACACCGACCGTGAGCGCCGAGCGCCAGCCGAGCGCGGCGACTTCATCGCCTTCGGCGGTTCGTGCCGGCAGTAACTTCTCGGCGATCAGGATGGCGATCCCGCCGCCGACCAAGGCCACCGCGACGACTTCGACCGAGAAGAGATGAGCGGCAATCGAGTCCTTGAACAAGAAGCCGAGCAGGCCGGCGGGCAGGAAGGCGACCAGCATGGCGAACGCCAATCGTAGCGCGGCGCGCTCGCCGCGAACGACGCCGACCAGGAGGCCACGGAGCCGACCGAAGAAGGCCACGACGACCGCGAGGATCGCGCCGAGTTGGATAATCACAAGGTAGTCGTCGGCGACCCGGTCGAGCGAGACGGCCCGACCCTTGCGGTCGACGACCCCCTGGACGGTCACGTTCGGGTCCTTGTTCACGTTGCAGATCAAACCGTCGCTCAGGATCATGTGGCCCGTGGAGCTGACCGGCAGGTACTCGGTCACGCCCTCCACGACGCCGGTCACGACCGCCCGACCATACGTGAAATCGGCCCGGACCTCCGCCGGGCTGCGTTCCTCGCCGGCGGCAAAAACGGGCAGGGCGGCGAGCAACGGGAGGACCAAGGCCGGGCGAAGCATGGACGAGCCTTAGGGTTCCCGCCGCACCGGGGCAAGGAAAGCCTCAAAAGCCCTTGTCGCTTGCCCTTGCGGAAGGTTCCCGCTTTATGCACGGCTCAATACCATGTCGGCCTCCAGCCTCATCCCGACCAACGAACCGCGCTTCCAGGTGCCCGACTCCCGGGGCCGCTTCGGCCGTTTCGGCGGTCTCTACGTCCCGGAGACGCTGATGACGCCGCTGCTGGACCTGACCAAGGCCTACGACGAGGCCCGCCGCGACCCGGCTTTCCAGCAGGAGTACGCCGACATGCTGCGCGACTACGCCGGCCGTCCGACCGGGCTCTATTTCGCCGAATCCCTGAGCAAACATTGCGGCGGCGCCCGCATCTACCTCAAGCGCGAGGACATGCTCCACACCGGGGCGCACAAGATCAACAACGTCATCGGCCAGGCGCTCCTGGCGCGTCGCATGGGCAAGAAGCGCATCATCGCCGAGACCGGCGCCGGCCAGCACGGTACCGCCACCGCGGCGGTCTGCGCCCGCTTCGGGCTGAAGTGCGTCATCTACATGGGCGCGACCGACATGGAGCGTCAGGCCCTGAACGTCTACCGGATGCGTCTGATGGGCGCCGAGGTCCGCGGCGTCGAGGCCGGCCAGCGCACCCTGAAGGAGGCCGTCAACGAGGCCATGCGCGACTGGGTCACCAACGTCCGCGAAACCCATTACATCCTCGGCACCGCCTACGGCTCGCACCCGTACCCGATGATGGTCCGGGATTTCCACCGCATCATTTCCCTCGAATCCAAGCAGCAGATGCTCCGCGCCGAAGGCCGTCTCCCCGACGACGTGGTCGCCTGCGTCGGCGGCGGCTCCAATGCGATCGGCGCATTCTTCGAGTATCTCGACGAACCTGGCGTTCGCCTGACCGGCGTCGAGGCCGGGGGACGCGGCATCAAGCGCGGCGAACACGCCGCCCGTTTCGCCGGGGGTCGCCTGGGCGTCCTGCAGGGCTGCATGACCAATATCCTGATGGACGGCGAAGGCCAAATCGAGGGGACGCATTCCGTCTCCGCCGGTCTCGACTATGCGGCCGTCGGTCCCGAGCACGCCTACTACCGCGAGCGCGGTCGCATCGACTTCGCCTACGCGACCGACGAGGACTGCCTCGAAGCTTTCCAGCTGCTGTCGCGCACCGAGGGCATCATCCCGGCTCTCGAATCGAGCCATGCTGTCGCGCACGGCTGCAAGATGGCCGCCCAGGGCAAGCCCGACGAGCTCGTCCTGATCAACCTGTCCGGCCGCGGCGACAAGGATGTCTGGAGCGCCGCCCGCGCCCTCGGCACCGAGATCAAGCTCTGAGCATGGCCGCGCATTCGATGACCGGGTTCGGCCGCGCGGAGATCGACCTCCCGGGTGCCCGCCTCGCCGTCGAGCTCGCCACCGTCAACCAGAAGAACCTGCAGGTCTCGGTGCATGGCCCCGACGCCTGGCCCACGCTCGAGTCCGCCGCCACCGGCTGGATTCGTTCGCGCCTGCAGCGCGGCAAGGTCACGGCCCGCGTGACGCAAGCCGCCGCCAGCGGACCCGGCACTATCTGGGACCTCGAGGCCACTCGCCTCCAACTCACGGAACTGGAGCGGCTGGCCCAGGCCCTCGGCACCCCGTGGACGCCGCCTTCGCTCGAGCTCCTGCTCAAGCTCGCCGAATCCCGCCGCGGCCAGGCCGGGTCGCTGCCGGAACTGGCGTCGGTCGAGCCCCTCGTGCAGGCCGCGTTCGCCCGGGCGCTCGACCAACTTATCGCGATGCGGGCCCGCGAGGGAGCCGCGTTGGCCGCCGACCTGCGCGCCCGCCTCGCCTTGCTCGCCGGGTTCGTCCAGACCATGGAAGCCTCGGAGCGGGGCGCCGTCGCCCGTCACCGCGAGGCCTTGCTCCGCCGGCTGAAGGAGGCCGGCCTCGCCCTGGATGTGTCCGACGAACGAGTCCTCAAGGAACTGGCTTTCTTCGCCGAGCGCTGCGACATCACCGAGGAGGTCGTCCGGCTCCGGAGCCACCTGGCGCAGTTCGAGACTGAATTGGGCCAGCCCAACGGCGGTCGAAAACTCGATTTCTTGGTCCAGGAGCTCCTCCGGGAGGTCAATACGATCGGGAGCAAGGCCGCGGAAATCCCCACGACCCGGGCGGTTTTGGAGGCCAAAACCGAGATCGAGCGCATCCGCGAGCAGGTCCAGAACCTGGAGTGAGGTTTTTT
>JBIISU010000192.1:0-3157 GCA_044340815.1 Opitutales bacterium
GGGCCTTGCCCAGCGGGTTGTTCCAGTCGATCTCGGCGTAGCCGAACTGGCCGCCCGACTTGCCGCCCTTCTTCTTCAGGTCGCTCGAATGGCAGAGCAGCTCCGGCTTGCCGTCGCCGTTGATGTCGACGAAGCCCGGCGACTCGCCGTCGGCCACGTCGAAGATGTTATGCCGGGCCCAGTCGCCGCCCTTGCCGGCCGGATTCACGAAGACGTGGGCCGGGTCGCCCGGCAGCCCGTAGACCAGGAGGTCCATCCAGCCGTCGCCGGTGAAGTCGTAGGCGAACTGGATGAAGTAGTCGGAGTAGCCCGTCGCCGGGTTGTAGGGCGTCTTGTTCATGCCGCCGGCGTTGTTGCGCTCGGGCGTGTAGGCGACCTTCTCCTTGAAGTCCGGCCCCAGCCAGAGGAAGCGGCCCGCCGCGACGTCGAGCTGCCCGTCGCGGTTGAAGTCGGCGACCGCGCAACCCTCGGCGACGAAGTCCTTGGTGAGGGTCTGCTTGGTGAACGTGACCTCGGCGGCGGCGAGGACGCAGACCGAGGCGAGGAGGGGGAGGACGGGGCGCATGGGCGGGGTGGGGCTTGCCGATTAGACAAGCCGTCCCGTCCGTGGTTGCGAGGCAAATGGAGCCCCGTCAGGCGAGGACCGCCTTCACCACCTCGCCGTGGACGTCCGTCAGGCGGTAGTCGCGGCCCTGGAACCGGTAGGTCAGCCGCTCGTGGTCGAAGCCCAGCAGGTGGAGGATGGTCGCCTGCAGGTCGTGCACGTGCACCTTGTCCTTCACGCCCGCGAAGCCCATCTCGTCGGTCTCGCCGTAGGAGAAACCGCCCTTCACGCCGCCGCCCGCCAGCATGATCGAGAAGCAGTCCGGGTAGTGGTCGCGGCCGAGCACCGTGCCGCCGGCGGTGCGGCCCTCGCGGAACGGCGTGCGGCCGAACTCGCCGCCCCAGACGATCAGCGTGTCGTCGAGCAGGCCGCGCTGCTTCAGGTCCTTGATCAGGGCCGCCGCGGGCTTGTCGGTCATCGCCATCTTCTTGGTCAGGCCGTCGCGGATGTCCTCGCGCGGGTTCGTCCCGTGGAAGTCCCAGCCCCAGTCGAAGAGGTGCACGAAGCGCACGCCCTTCTCGACGAGGCGGCGGGCCAGCAGGCAGTTGTTGGCGAAGCTCGCCTCGCCCGGCTTGGCGCCGTAGGCCTCGAGCGTCGCGGCGGACTCCTTGGAGATGTCCATCACGTCGGGCACGCTCGTCTGCATGCGGAACGCCAGTTCGTACTGGGCGATGCGCGTGACCGTCTCGGCGTGGCCGAGCTCGTCCTGCTGGCGCTGGTTGAGGTCCTTGAGCGCGTCGAGGGTCGCGCGCCGCAGGTCGCGGGTCATCCCGGGCGGGTCGTTGGCGAAGAGCACGGGGTCGCCCTTGCTCCGGCACTGCACGCCCTGGTAGACGGAGGGCAGGAAGCCGCTGCCCCAGCAGCCCTGGCCGCCGCTGGGCTGGGTGCCGCTCGAGATGAGCGTGACGAAGCCGGGGAGGTCCTGGTTCTCCGAGCCGAGGCCGTAGGTGGCCCAGGAACCCAGCGAAGGACGGCCCTGGCGGGCGTGGCCCGTGAACAGCAGCAGCTCGGCCGGCGCGTGGTTGAACTGGTCCGTGTGCATCGCGCGCAGGAGCGTCACGTCGTCGGCCACCGTCTGGAAGTTCGGCACGGCGTCGCTCATCCACAGGCCACCCTGGCCGTACTGTTTGTACGTGCGGGGCGAGCCCATGAGCTTGGGCACGCCGCTCGTGAACGCGAACGTGCGGCCCTTGAGGAACGAGTCGGGGCAGGGTTGCCCGTTGTGCTGCACGAGCGCCGGCTTCGGGTCGAAGATGTCGAGGTTGGGCGGGCCACCGGACATGTGCAGGTAGATCACGCGCTTGGCGCGGGCCTTGAGCGGCGGACGCTTGGGGGCCAGCGGGTTCTCGGGTTGGGCGGGGGCCGCGAAGGCGTCGCCCGAGAGGGCCTGCAGGGCGATGGCGCCGAGGCTGAACTGGCCGGCGCTGCTCAGGAATTGGCGGCGCGTCTGGAGGCGGAGCTGCTCCTCGCGGACGGGATGGAGGTAGGGGTGGCTCATGGTTCAGCGGCGCATCAGGAATTCGTCGAGGTTCATCACCACGCTCGCGACCGCCGTCCAGGCGGCCAGCTCGGCGACGTCGGCCCCCTTGTCGGCGGCGCCGATCGGCTGGGTGGCCATCTTGGTCGCCAGCGCCGGGTCGGCGCGGTACGCGGTCAGGGAGCGCTGCAGGAGGGTCTCCAGGGCCTTGACCTCCTGGGCATCGGCCCCGCGGGCGACGCAGAGGCGGTAGGCCAGCTGCAGGCGGCCTGCGGTGTCCTTGGGGCCTTCCTTGAGGAGCCGGCGGGCGAGCCCTTGGCTGGCCTCGACGAACACCGGGTCGTTCAGGGTCACGAAGGCCTGCAGGGGCGTGTTGGAGCGGCCGCGGCGGAGGGTGCACGTCTCGCGGTTCGGGGCGTCGAACGTGGTGAAGCTCGGGTAGGGGCTGTTGCGGCGCGTGTCGGTGTAGACGCTGCGGCGGCGGGCGTCCTCGCCCGGGCTCGTCGTCCAGTCGTTGCTCCCGCCGAAGGCGGCGCTCAGGCCGGAAGCCGGGCGCATCGGGCGCACGGGCGGGCCGTACATCTTGACGCTGAGCAGGCCGGAGACCGCGAGGGCCTGGTCGCGCAGCAGCTCGCCGGAAGGGCGGAAGCGCGGGCCGCGGGCCAGCAGGCGATTGTCCGGGTCGCGTTCGTTGAGGGTGGCGGAACTGGCGGAGCTCTGCTGGTAGGCGCGGCTCGTGAACATCAGCTTCAGCATGTGCTTGGTGTCCCAGCCGCTGCGGACGAACTCGCCGGCCAGCCAGTCGAGCAGCTCGGGGTGCACCGGGAGGTCGCCCTGGCTGCCGAATTCCTCGCTGCTGCGAACGATGCCGACGCCGAAGATGGTTTCCCAGAGGCGGTTGACCTGCACGCGGGCGGTCAGCGGGTTGCGCGGGCTCACCAGCCATTGGGCGAGGCCGAGGCGGTCGACCGGGGCTTTCTCGGGGAACGGGTGCCAGGCGGCGGGCACGGCGGGCGTGACCTCATCCCCCAAGGCCTGCCAGTTGCCGCGCAGCTGCACGAAGGTCTTGCGGCGCT
>JBIISU010000193.1:0-3155 GCA_044340815.1 Opitutales bacterium
TTCAAGCTCCTCGACCAATGGATGAGCGGCATCCGCCTCTACGACCTCGAGGACGCCTTCGACCTGGACGCCGTTTTCTGGGACGAACTGCTCGACTGCGGGTATGAGGTCGGCGAGGGCGAGGTCGACGGCGAGACCCCCGACAAGCCGACGGTGACGGTCTTCGATGTGTGGGTGGACGCGGCGAACCCGCGCGGCCCGCTCCAAGCCGCCGAAGCCCGGCTGACCGAACTGAAGGAAATCGCGGCCGACCTCCTGCCCGTCGGCCTCCGCGGCGCCGTGGCTTCCCATGAGACCCCGCTGGAGACGCTGAAACTCATCGCCCAGCTGGCCGAATAAGCCCGGCGATCGGCCCAGTCCGGCGTTGCCACTCCGGGCGCGCTCGCTTTGCCTCGGGGAGCAACGACCATGTCCCCCCAAGAGCTCAAGCAGACGATCTCGCACGGCCTGCTCTCCTTTCCGATCACCGACTTCGCCGCGAACGGCGATTTCCGCGCCGACACCTACGCGAAGCGCCTCGAATGGCTGGCCCCGTACGGCGCCACCGCGCTCTTCGCCGCCGGGGGCACCGGCGAGTTCTTCTCCCTCGAGCCCAAGGAATACTCGCAGGTCATCCGCACCGCCGTCGACACCTGCGCCGGCGTGGTGCCGATCCTCGCCGGGGCCGGCGGCCCGACCCGCGTGGCCATCCAGTACGCGCAGGAAGCCGAGCGCCTCGGCGCCAAGGGCATCCTCCTGCTCCCGCACTACCTCTCCGAAGCCAACCAGGACGGCGTCGCCGCCCACGTCGAGCAGGTCTGCAAGTCGGTGAAGATCGGCGTCGTCGTCTACAACCGCAACGTCTGCCGCCTCCAGGCCCATCACCTCGAGAAGCTCGCCGCCGCCTGCCCCAACCTCATCGGCTACAAGGACGGCCTCGGCGAGATCGAGCTCATGGTCTCCATCCGCCGCCGGCTCGGCGACCGCTTCAGCTACCTCGGGGGCCTGCCCACCGCGGAAGTCTACGCCAGCGCCTACAAGGCCATGGGCGTCCCGGTCTACTCCTCCGCCGTCTTCAACTTCATCCCCAAGACCGCGATGGAGTTCTACCGCGCCGTGGCGGCCGACGACCACGCGACGGTGAACCGGCTGCTGGACACCTTCTTCCTGCCGTACCTTGAGCTCCGCAACCTGAGCGCCGGCTACGCCGTGAGCATCATCAAGTCCGGCGCCCGCATCGTCGGGCACGACGCCGGCCCGGTCCGTCCGCCGCTGCTCGACCTCAAGCCCGCCGAGAGCGAACGCCTGGCGGCGCTGATCGCGAAGCTCGGCCCGCAGTAAGCGCCCCTCATGATGGATTCCGCCACCCTTTCCGCGCCCGACGCCCTCGCGTCGGCGGTGCGCAAGGTGCGTTGGCGGCTGCTGCCGATCTTCGTCGTGATGTTCATCGTGAACTACGTCGACCGGGTGAACGTCAGCTTCATCAAGCCGCAGCTGGAGGCCAGCCTGGGGATCGGCGCCACCGCCTACGGCCTCGGTGCCGGCCTCTTCTTCTGGGGTTATGCGGTCTTCGAGGTCCCGGCGAACCTCGCGCTCGAACGGATGGGGGCGCGCCGCTGGCTCACGCTCATCGCGGCGGCCTGGGGCGCGCTGGCCGCGTTGCTCGCCTTCGTGCGCACCAAGGAGGAGTTCTACACCCTGCGCTTCCTGCTGGGCGCCGCCGAGGCCGGCTTCTTCCCCGGCGTCGTCTACACCTTCACGCGCTGGTTCCCCGCGGCGGAACGCGGCCGGGCCATGGCGGTCTTCCTGAGCGGCTCAGCCATCGCCTCGGTGATCTCCGGCCCGCTCTCGGCCGCGTTGCTGAGCCTCCAAGGGCTCGGCCTCCAAGGCTGGCAATGGATGGTCCTGCTCGAAGGGGTCTTCTCGGTCGGCATGGCCGGGGTGCTCTGGTACTGGCTCGACGCCCTCCCCGCCGACGCCCGCTGGTTGGAGCCGGCCGAACGCGCGGCGCTCACGGAAGCCGTGGAGTCCGAGCGGGCCGCCGCGATCACCCGTCCCCGGGCCGGCCTGGGCGAGCTCCTGCTCGACGTGCGCCTGCTTTTCTTCTGCTGGGTCTACTTCGCGATCCAACTGACCATCTACGCCGTGACGTTCTGGCTGCCGGAGATCATCCGCGGCATGGGCGGGCTCTCGGACCTGCAGGTAGGCCTCTTCAATTCGATCCCGTGGCTCATCTCCATCGCCGGGATGTACCTCTTCGCGGTCGCCGCCGCGCGTCGTCCCGGCCAACAGGGCTGGGTGGCGGTCGCGCTCATCGTGGCGGGACTCGGGATGTTCGCGGCGACCTTCGGCGGGCCGGTCTCCGGCTTCACCTGCATCTGCGTCTCCGCCCTCGGCTTCAAGTCCGCCGCCTCCCTGTTCTGGCCGCTCCCCCAGAAGGAACTCGACCCCCGCATCGCGGCCGCGGGGATCGCCCTGATCAATTCCCTCGGCAACCTCGGCGGCTTCGTCGCCCCGACCGCCTTCGGCTGGATCAAGGAGACGACCGGCAGCGTGACGTGGGGACTCCACGGCCTGGCCGCCTCTTCCTTGCTGACCGCCGCGCTCGTGCTCCTCGTCCGTTTCCGCCGCACCTGAACCTCTTCCGATGCCCTCCCCCACGATCCAATCCATCCGCGTCGTCCCGGTCGCCGGCCACGACAGCATGCTGCTCAACCTCAGCGGCGCGCATGGCCCGTTCTTCACCCGCAACATCGTCCTCATCCAGGACAGCGCCGGCCGCACCGGCCTCGGCGAAGTCCCCGGCGGCGAGAAGATCCGCCAGACCATCCTCGACGCCACCGAACTGCTCGTCGGCCAGCCGATCGACCGCAGGACGGAGTTGATGGCGCGCGTCGGGCAGGCCTTCGCCGACCGCGATGCGGGCGGACGCGGCCTGCAGACGTTCGACCTGCGTACGACGATCCACGCGGTGACGGCGATCGAGTCGGCCTTGCTCGACCTGCTCGGACAGGAGCGTGGCGTGCCGGTCGCGGCCTTGCTCGGGAAGGGTCAACTCCGCGCCGAAGTCGAGATGCTCGGCTACCTCTTCTATGTCGCGGATCGCCGCAAGACGACGTTGCCGTACCGCGACGAGGCGGGCTCCGCCGTGGCCTGGCACCGCTTGCGCAACGAGG
>JBIISU010000016.1:0-10820 GCA_044340815.1 Opitutales bacterium
CGGCGGAACCCTTCGAGACCGGCTTCGGCCACACCGTCGGCAACTCCCTGCGCCGCATCCTCCTGAGCTCCATCGAAGGCGCCGCGATCTCCGCGGTGACGATCGAGGGCGTCCAGCACGAGTTCCAGCCGATCGAAGGCGTCGTCGAAGACGTCACCGAGATCGTCCTGAACCTCAAGAAGGTCCGCATCCGCACCGAGGCGAACAAGCGCGAGGCCTTCAAGGGCTCCATCGACGTCAACAAGACCGGCGTAATCAAGGCTTCGGACATCAAGTTCGAGACCAAGGGCGCGACCGTCTCCCTCGTCAACCCCGACCAGGTCATCTGCACGCTCGACCGCAAGCGCCGCTTCTTCGCCGAGCTCGAGGTCACCGTCGGCCGCTCCTGGGCCTCCGCCGAGGAGAACAAGAAGGCCGAGCAGGCCATCGGCTCCATCCCGGTCGACTCCCTCTTCTCCCCGGTCACCGCGGTGAAGTACTCGGTCGAGAACACCCGCGAAGGCCAGAAGACCGACTACGACAAGCTCGTGCTCGAGGTCACCACCGACGGCCGCATCACCCCGGACGAGGCCCTCAAGGAAGCTTCCGCCATCCTGCGCCACCACCTCGAGGTCTTCGACACCGTCTCCGCCGACAACGTCGAGTTCGAGAGCGGCCGCTCCGAGGTCAGCGAGGAGCAGAACCGCCTCCGCAAGCTCCTCAACATGTCCGTGAACGAGATCGAACTCTCCGTCCGTGCCGCCAACTGCCTCAACAACGCCAACATCAACACCGTCGGCGAGCTGGCGATGAAGACCGAGCAGGAGATGCTCAAGTACCGCAACTTCGGCAAGAAGTCGCTCAACGAGATCAAGGCCAAGCTCGAGCAGCTCGGCCTCTCCCTCGGCCAGAAGATCGACGAGCGCCTCCTTGACAAGGGCGTCAACGCCTAATCCCCCAGCCCCGGACCCACACTCATGCGCCATCGCTCCCACCATCACGTCCTCGGGGTGAAGACGGCCCACCGCCGCTCCCTCATCGCGAACCTCGCCGCCGCGCTCTTCACGAACGCCCGGATCACCACGACGCTCTCCCGCGCCCGTGCCCTGCGTCCCTACGCCGAACGCCTGATCACCTTCGCCAAGAAGGCCGCCCAGTCGTCCGACAAGGCCGTCAAGCTGCACTACTACCGCCTGGCCATCGCCAAGCTCCGCGACGAGGACGCCGCCCAGCTCCTCTTCAAGACCCGCGCCCCGGAGTTCCTCGCCCGCAACGGCGGCTACACCCGCATCTACAAGCTCGGCGCCCGTAAGGGCGACGCCGCCGAACAGGCGCTCATCGAGCTCGTGGCCAAGGACGACAAGACCCCGGCCATGACCCCGAAGGCCAAGGCCGCCAAGCAGCCGAAGGCCAAGAAGGAAGCGGCCGCCGCCCAGGCCTAAGGCCGACCGGCAGTCCCCCTCCGAGACGCGTTCGCCTGCCCAGGCGGCGCGTCTCGCCTTTTTGGAACCCCGCCCACCCTCGCCATGCTCCAGACCGTCGAACTCGCCACCTTCCTCGCCTTCGTGGGCGGGCTGGTCGTCGTCCTGCTGCTGGGGCTCCAGGCTTGGTATGACCGGCGCGACGCGTTGCTCGCCGACCACCGTCGCCTCAATTCGGCCTTTTCCTGCGCCCGTTGCGGGCTAACCTACGTCCGTCCCCGCCGCCGCGAGGAAGCCACCTGCCCCCGCTGCGCCTGGAACAACGTCCGCCTCAAATTCTGACCACCTTCCTTTCCCTCCCATGGCCCAACAGTCCATCGCCATCCTCGATTTCGGCTCCCAGCTGACCAAGGTCATCGCCCGCCGGATCCGCGAGTGCAACGTGCACTCCCGCATCTATCCCTTCGGCGTCTCGCCCGAGACCCTGCGCGCCGACGGCGTGGTGGGCGTCATCCTCTCCGGCGGCCCCTCCAGCGTGAAGGCCAAGGGCTCCCCCCATCCGGACGCCGCCATCTTCGACATGGGCGTGCCGGTGCTCGGCATCTGCTACGGCGTCCAGCTCATGGGCCAGATGCTCGGCGGCAACGTCGCCAGCAGCAGCCACCGCGAGTATGGCCACGGTACGCTCACCTTCGGCAAGGGCTCGCAGCTCCTGCAGGGCCTCAAGTCCCCGCTGCGCATCTGGAACTCGCACGGCGACAAGGTCACGCGCCTGCCCAAGGGCTTCAAGGCCGTCGCGAGCACCGAGAACTCCGAGTGCGCCGTGGTCGAGGACCCGAAGCGCCGCTTCTACGGCATCCAGTTCCACCCCGAGGTCGCCCATTCCGAGCGCGGCATCGACATCCTCCGCAACTTCCTCTTCCGCATCTGCCGCTGCCGCGCCGACTGGAAGATGGACGATTACGTCGACACCGCCGTCCGCGAGATCCGCGCGAAGGTCGGCAAGTCCCAGGTCATCCTCGGGCTCTCCGGCGGCGTCGATTCCTCCGTGGCCGCGGCCCTGATCCAGCGCGCCATCGGCAGGCAGCTCACCTGCGTCTTCGTGGACAACGGCCTCCTCCGCCTCGGCGAGCGCCAGCAGGTCGAGAAGATGTTCCGCGGCAAGTTCAAGGTCGACCTCCGCGTGGTCGACGCCTCCGCCGTCTTCCTGCGCAAGCTCAAGGGCGTCACCGACCCCGAGCGCAAGCGCAAGATCATCGGCCACGAGTTCATCAAGGTCTTCGAGCGCTCGATCGCCGAGGTCCAGCGCACCAAGAAGGGCAAGGTCGAGTTCCTCGCCCAGGGGACGCTCTACCCCGACGTCATCGAGTCCCTCTCGCCCAACGGCGGTCCCGCCGCGACCATCAAGAGCCACCACAACGTGGGCGGCCTCCCCAAGCACATGAAGCTGAAGCTGCTCGAGCCCCTGCGCGAGCTCTTCAAGGACGAGGTCCGCGCCCTCGGCGAGGCCCTCGGTCTCCCGCACGAGATGGTCTGGCGCCACCCGTTCCCGGGCCCCGGCCTCGCCGTCCGCGTCTGCGGCGACATCACCAAGGAGCGCCTCGACGTCCTCCGCCAGGCCGACCATATCTTCATCGACGAGCTGCGCACCTCCGGCCAGTACGCCAAGGTCTGGCAGGCCTTCGCCGTCTTCCTCCCCGTCCGCAGCGTCGGCGTCATGGGCGACGGCCGCACCTACGACAACGTCTGCGCCCTGCGCGCCGTGACCTCGTCCGACGCCATGACGGCCGACTGGGCCCGCCTGCCCTACGACGTCCTGCAGCGCGCCTCGACCCGCATCATCAACGAGGTCAAGGGCATCAACCGCGTGGTCTACGACGTCTCTTCCAAGCCGCCGGCGACGATCGAGTGGGAATAAGCCCCGCATCCCCCCGTTGACTCCCCGCGGTCCCCGCGCTTCCCTCCGACCACGTGTCCGAACCCGGCTTCCAAGTCATCGCCCGCCGCTGGCGCCCCCGCCGCTTCGATGAACTGGTCGGGCAGGAGCACATCGTCCGGACCCTCCGCAACGCCCTCGAGACGAAGCGGCTGGCGCACGCCTACCTTTTCGTCGGCCCCCGCGGCACCGGCAAGACGACCACCGCGCGCATCCTCGCCAAGGCCCTCAACTGCACCGGCGGGCCCAAGGCCGACTTCGCCGTCGACGACCCGGTCTGCCTCTCGATCGAGCAGGGCAGCTGCCTCGACGTCGTCGAGATCGACGCCGCGTCCAACCGCAGCCTCGAGGACGCCAAGCGCATCCGCGACGAGTGCCAGTTCGCGCCGTCCGCCTGCCCGTTCAAGGTCTTCATCATCGACGAGGTCCACCAGCTGACCAAGGACGCCTTCAACGCGCTCCTCAAGACGCTGGAGGAGCCGCCGCCCTGGGTGAAGTTCATCCTCGCGACCACCGAGTCCGACAAGGTCCTGCCGACCATCACCTCGCGTTGCCAGCGCCTGGAGTTCCACCCGATCGCCGAGGAGGTCATCGCCGCCCAGCTCGCCCGCATCGTCAAGGCCGACGGCGTGAAGGCCGACGAGCATGCGCTGACCGCCATCGCGCGCCTGGCCAACGGCGGCATGCGCGACTCGCAGTCGATCCTCGACCAGGTCATCTCCTTCTCCGGCAAGACGGTCACGGAGGCGGACGTCCTCTCGATCTATGGCCTGGCCTCGGCCCAGCAGGTGACCGACCTCGCCCGCGCGATCGCGACCGGCGATGGTCGGGCGATCCTGGCCCTGTGCGACGCCTTCCACACCGAAGGGCGCGACTTGCTCCGCGTGCTGGGCGACCTGCAGGCGAAGGTCCGCCAGGCCTCCCTCGACTCCGTCCGCCAAGGCGGCACCAGCGCCCTGCTGGGCGCGCCGCTCGCCACGGAGCAGCTGGTCCGCGTCCTCGAATGCTTGCAGGCCGGCGAGCAAGGCATCCGGCAGGGACTTTCGCCCCGCGCCAACTTCGAGGTCACCTTGCTCAAGGCCATCGAGCAAAGCAGGGCGAGGTCGATCGACCTGCTCATCAAGGACATCGCCGCCGCTTCAGCTGGTCTCCCTCGGGAGCCCGGCGAAAAAAAAATAAACCGGTACCTGGTGCCACCGGTGAACCTCTTCGGGGGGACGCCCGCCCCGGCCCCGACCTTGGCGACGGCCGTCGCCGCGGCCCCCGTGGGCGCGCGGC
The DNA here is from genome assembly GCA_044340815.1 of Opitutales bacterium. Lineage (GTDB taxonomy): Bacteria > Verrucomicrobiota > Verrucomicrobiia > Opitutales > UBA953 > UBA953. Next base: position 4,615 of record JBIISU010000016.1, read on the forward strand.
GGGAAGCCCCCGCCCCGATCGTCGACGTGCCGATCGACGACATCCCGGGCTACGAGGCGACGTTGCCGCCCCTGGATATCGCCGGCGCCGAGGAGGAGGCCGATCAGGCCGCCGCCCGGAGCGCCTTCGACTTCCCGGTCGTCGAGCTGCCGGTCACCAAGGTCGCCGAGACCGGGAAGTCGGCCTTCCCGGGCGATCCGGAGTTCCAGGCGGCCTTGGCGGCCTTGCCGGCGGGCCTCGCGGAGAAGCTGCGTTCGACGCTCGGCGCGGAGTTCACCGCGCTGCGTCCCGTGCCGGCGGGGAAACTCCGTCGGCCGGCCTGAGGTGGGTACGACGGTCGAGATCGGCGTCCTGGCGGACACGCACGGCCGGCTCCGGCCGGAGGCGGTGGTCGCGTTGGCCGGGTGCGCCGAGTACTACGTCGCCGGCGACCTGTGCAGCCCGCTCATCGTGCCGGTGCTCGCCGATTTCGCCCCGACCTTCGCCGTGGCGGGCAACTGCGACGACGACGAGTCGCTGCCGCTGGTGCTGCTCCGCGAGGTCGCCGGCGTCCGCATCCTGATGCACCACGGGCATCTGCCCGTCGACGAGTCGGCCTACCGGCCCGACGTCGTGATCACCGGCCACACCCACGTGCCCCGCATCGCGCAGGATGGCGGGGTGCTGCGGCTCAATCCCGGCAGCGCGGGACCGCGGCGTTTTAACCTTCCCGTGACGGTGGCCCGCCTTACCTTGCGGGATGGCCGGGCTTCCGCCCGGTTGATCGACCTGCCGCTCGCATGAGCCAACCCCTGCCCATCGACCTGCTGAAGGCCGACCTGGTCGCCGCCTGCGGGCGGACGCGGCGCCTCGTCCTGCGCGCCCCGACCGGCTCGGGCAAGTCGACGCGCATCCCGCAGATGCTGTTGGACCTCGGTTTGGTCGAGGGGCAGATCGTCGTGCTGCAGCCCCGGCGGATCGCCGCCCGCCTGCTCGCCGCGCGCATCGCGCAGGAGCGCGGCGGCAAGCTCGGGGCGGAGGTCGGCTACCAGATCCGCTTCGAGCGGGTCGAATCGGCGCAGACCCGCATCAAGTTCGTGACCGAGGCCCTGCTGCTCCGCCAGATGGCCTCCGACCCGCAGCTCAAGGGCATCGGGGCGGTCGTCTTCGACGAGTTCCACGAGCGCAACCTGCATTCGGACGTCGCCCTCGCGCTGGCGCGCCGCCTCCAGGAGACCGGCCGCCCCGACCTCCTGTTGGTCGCGATGTCCGCCACGCTCGACACGGAGGGCGTGGCCCGTTGGCTCGGTTCGGCCGAGACGCTCGCCGCCGATGGCCGCACCTTCCCGGTCGACGTCGAGTACACGCACCAGCCGCGCAATTCCACGCGTCCCGTGTGGGACGCCGCGGCGGAGCAGGTCCGGCGCATCCTGCAGGAGGAGGCGGAAGGCGACATCCTGGTCTTCATGCCGGGTTCCTACGAGATCATGCGTACCCTCGGCGCGGTCCGCCACCTGCCGGAGTCCGGCGGCGTCGACATCCTGCCGCTCCACGGCGAATTGCCGCCCGAGGAGCAGGACCGCGCCGTCAAGCCAGGGCCGCGCCGCAAGGTGATCGTCGCCACCAACGTCGCCGAGACCTCGCTCACCATCCCCGGCGTGCGCGCCGTCGTCGACGCGGGCCTCGCCCGCGTGGCCCGCTTCGACCCGCACCGCGGCATCGACACGCTGCTCATCGAGCCGGTCTCGCAGGCTTCCGCCGAGCAGCGCGCCGGCCGCGCGGGCCGCACGGGTCCCGGACGCTGCATCCGGCTCTGGTCGCAGACCGACCACGCCGCGCGGCCCTTGCGCGAGACGCCCGAGATCAAGCGGGTCGACCTCTCCGAGACGATCCTGCTGCTCCTGACGTCGGGTTGGGGCGACGCGACCACCTTCCCGTGGTACGAGAAGCCCGACGACAAGGCGCTCCAGCGCGCGCTGACCGTGCTGCGGGACCTGGGGGCCGTGGATCACGCCGGCGCGTTGACGCGGCTGGGCCGCCGGATGGCGGTCTTCCCGGCCCACCCCCGTTATGCGCGCATGCTCATGGCGGCGGGCGAGTTCGGCTGCGTCGCCGAGGTCGCCCGCATCGCCGGCCTGTCGCAGGGCCGCGACATCCTCTTCCGCAAGGTCGACGACCGGACCGAGAACGCGCGCGACGCGGTCGCGCAGGAGGACGGGTCCGACTTCTTCACGCGCCTCGCGCTGCTGCGCCGGGCCGCGGAGATGAAGTTCGACCTCGATGGCTGCGAGCGCCTGGGGATCCACGCGCAGTCCGCCCGCCAGGCCGACCAGGCGGCCCGTCAGTTCCTGCGCATCGCCGAAGGGCAGGGCTTGCCCGTCAACGACGCCCCCGCGGATCCCGCCGCCCTGCGCCGCTGCCTCCTGCTGGGGTTCTCCGACCGGCTGGCGATCCGGCTCGACGCCGGCACCTTGCGTTGCGCGTTGGTCCATGGCCGCAAGGGCGAGCTCCGCCGGGAGTCGGCGGTGCGGCACGCGAAGCTCCTCGTGGCGGCCGAGATCGACGAGATCCAGGCGCGCGGGGAGGTCACGACCTACCTGTCCTTGTGCACCGCGGTCGAGGAGGCCTGGTTGCGCGAGCTCTTCCCGGAGGATTTCACCGAGGTTTCCGCGCCCCGCTACGACCCGACGTTGCGTCGCGTGCTCGCGCGGGTCGAGCGGCGCTTCCGCGACCTGGTGCTCGAGACGGTCGAACGCGACGAGACCCCGTCCGATGCCGCCAGCCGCCTCCTCGCCGAGGAGGTGGTGGCCGGCCGGTTGGAGCTCGAGAAGTGGGATGGTCAGGTGGATGGCTGGATCCGCCGGGTGAACTTCCTCGCGAAGCATTGCCCGGAGCTGGGCATCGCGCCCTTCGACGAGGCGGGCCGCCGGATGGTGATCGAGGAGGTGTGCGCGGGGGCCGTGGCCTACCGCGACATCCGCGAGCGCCCGGTGATGGGGATCGTCCGCGGGTGGCTGACGCATGAGCAGGCGATGGCGCTGGAGTCCTATTGCCCGGAGAAGATTGTCCTGCCGCGCAAGAAGCATCCGGCCCGCATCGAGTACACGACCGACGGCGAGGCCGAGGTCGAGGCGACGGTGCAGGAGCTCTATGACTTCCCGGGCAGCAAGCTGCGGGTCTGCCAGGGTAAGGTCCCGATCGTCGTCTGCATCCAGTCCCCCGCCCGGCGCACCCAGCAGCGCACGCGCGACCTCGACGCCTTCTGGAAAGGCTCCTACGAGCTGGTGAAGAAGGAACTTCGGGGTCGCTACCCCAAGCACGAGTGGCGATAGTCCGCCCGACCCCATGCGCCGCCGCGACTTCCTTTCCGTAGCTTCCGCCACCGCGCTGGCGCTCTCGCTGGGCGCCCAGGTCGCGCCCGGTGGCCGCGCTTCGCGCAAGAAGGGCCTCGGCCTCGTCGCGAAGAAAGGCAACGGGTGGGAGGCCAAGGTCCAGGCGCTGCGCCCGGCCTGGCTCTATACGTGGGGTTCCTCGCGGCCGGAAGGCCTGCCGGCCGAGGTCGACTTCACGCCGATGGTCTGGGGTTACTGGGGGCAGGACGCCTCGCTCGCCAAGCTCGGCGAGAAGGCGAAGGCGACCGGCCAGCGGCATCTGCTCGGCTTCAACGAACCAGACGGCAAGGACCAGGCCAACCTCTCCGTGGAGAAGGCGCTCGCCGCCTGGCCCGCCCTGATGAAGACCGGCCTGCGCCTCGGCAGCCCGGCCTGCGTGCACCCCGACAACGCGTGGATGAAGGCGTTCATGAAGGGCGTGGAGGAACGCCGGCTCCGCGTGGACTTCATCTGCATGCACTCCTACGGCGGCCCCGACGCCGATGGGCTCGTCAACCGTATCCAGGCGATCTCGAAGGCCTACGGTGGCCGGCCGGTGTGGCTCACCGAGTTCGCCGTCGGAGACTGGGCGGCGAAGTCCCCGGAGCAGAACCGTTTCAAGCCCGAGCAGGTGCTCGCCTTCCTGCGCAAGGTGATGCCGAAGCTGGAGGCCCTCGAATGCCTCGAGCGGCATGCCTGGTTCCCCGCCAGCCCGACCAGCGCCGCGCTGGGAACCTCCGCCCTGCAGGATGCCGAGGGTCGCCTCACCCCGTTGGGGGAATACTTCCGCACCTGCTGACCATGGCCCCGGTTTCCCTGCCTTGGCATCAGGTGCCGATCCATGTGGTGGATTTCGAGGGCGGTCCGCGCACGGGCGTCGTCGAGTTCGGCGTCGCGACCTTGCTGGGCGGCGAGGTCGTCTCGGCCGCGACGGCTTTGCATGCGCCGCGGGCGCCCATCCCCGCGCTCGACACCCAATGCCACGGCCTGGCCGAGCGCGACCTGGCCGGAGCCCGGCCTTTCGAGGACGAGTGGGACCGCTGGCTCTCGCTGCGCCGCACGGGACTGCTGGCCGCCCACAACGCCACGGTCGAACACGACCTGTTGCGCGGGACCTGGGCCCGTCCCTCGGCGGTTCCTGCCTTCGTCGGCGAGGGCGGGGCCGTCGCCGAGTGGGGTCCTTGGATCGATACCTGCCGGCTGGCCCGCGCCTGGGCGCCCTCGTTGGGCGACTTCCGTCTCGGTCAGCTGGTGGCCGACCTGCGCTTGGGCCCCCGCCTCGAGGCGTTGGCCGCCCAGCATTGCCCGCCCAAGCGCCGGCGATTCCACTGCGCCCTCTACGACGCCTTGGCCGCGGCCTTGGTGCTCCGGGCCCTCTGCGCCCTGGAGGGCCGGTCCCAGGCCACCTTGGCCCAATTAGTCCGCGACAGCGTTTCCGCTCCGGCGGCTAATGACTTGATGCAGGGCGAGCTGGGCTTGTGAGTTTCCGCTTCACTCCCGGGGGGCGGGGGCTAACTAGGTAGCCACTCACCATGGCATCCAAGACTCCCATCCGCGTGGCCGTCACCGGCGCCGCCGGCAACATCGGTTACGCCGCCATCTTCCGCCTCGCCTCCGGCGCGGTGTTCGGACCCGACCAGCCCGTCGCCCTCAACCTCATCGAGGTCGGGCCCGGCCTCAACGCCCTCACCGGCGTGGTCATGGAGCTCCAAGATTGCGCCTTCCCGCTGCTCACCGACGTCGTCGCCACCGGCGACCTCGACGTCGGCTTCAAGGACGCCGACTGGTGCCTGCTCATCGGCGCGGTGCCCCGCAAGGACGGCATGGAGCGCAAGGACCTGCTCGGCATCAACGGCAAGATCTTCATCGGCCAGGGCCAGGCGATCGCCCGCAGCGCGAAGAAGACCGTCAAGGTCCTCGTCGTCGGCAATCCCTGCAACACCAACTGCCTCATCGCCCTGCGTTCCGCCGGCCACCTGCCCGCCGAGAACTTCTTCGCGATGACCCGCCTCGACGAGAACCGCGCCAAGTCGCAGCTCGCGGGCAAGGCCGGCGTGCACAACTCGGTCGTCAAGAACGTCGCCATCTGGGGCAACCATTCCTCGACGCAGTATCCCGACTTCACCAACGCCATCATCGGCGGCCAGCCCGCCCCGCAGGTCATCACCGACCATGCCTGGCTGAAGGAGACCTTCGTGCCCGACGTGCAGAAGCGCGGCGCGGCCGTCATCAAGGCCCGCGGCGCCTCCTCCGCGGCCTCCGCCGCCAACGCCGCGCTGGACACCCTCCGCAGCCTGCACTTCCCGACCCCCGCGGGCGACTGGCATTCCGCCGCCGTCCTCTCGAAGGGCGACTACGGCATCACCCCGGGCATCATGTTCGGCTACCCGCTGCGCACCAAGGCCGATGGCTCCTGGGAAATCGTGCAGGGCCTGCCGCTCGACGCCTTCTCGAAGGAGAAGATCGCGGTCACCGAGAAGGAGTTGCTCGAGGAGCGGGCGACCGCCTCCGAAGCCCTCGGCCTGCAGCTCTGAAGCCAGCCTTATGTGACCAAAGGCGGCGAGGGACCTCCCTTGACCGCCTTTTTCATGCCCATACGCTAGGGTCATGGAGCGACTCGCCACCGTCGATTGGTTTACGATCATCGCGGCGCTCTGCTTCTGGCAGGCGCTGGTCTGGGCTCAAAGTCTTGACCGAGGCTTTCCGATCTGGCTGCGAAGGTCGGCCTGGCCTTGTCTGGCGCTTTGGTTGCTCGCGTGGAACTTCACCGAGCGTCCGGGGCTGGTGCTGGCCTTGGCCGCCGCCCCGGCGACCTTGTTCGCGCTGTGGCTTTCGGCCCATGGCTTGCGGCGCTTC
>JBIISU010000194.1:0-3143 GCA_044340815.1 Opitutales bacterium
GCCGTTCAACACGTATTTCCCGGAGGCCGCTGGGGCGGGCCCCATCCAGCTGCTGCCCCGGCTGTGGTTGGTCCACGTCGGCAACAAGGGGGCGGCCTGGGGGCTCGGCTCGGAATACGACGTCCGGCCTTTCCTCGTCCTGCTCGCGCTCGCGGTCCTCTTCTTCGTCTGGCGCTGGCGCGCGCCGCTGCTGCGCGAACTGCGCGGCGGCCAGCTCGCGTTCGGACTCTTCGTCGGCGGGACGCTCGGCAACGTGCGCGACCGCGTCTTCGGCGACCACGTGGTCGACTTCATCGACGTCCATCTCCCGTACTACCGCTTCCCGGCCTTCAACGTCGCCGATGCCTGCATCTGCGTCGGCGTGGGCCTCTACCTCTGGCTGTCCTACCGGCACGACGCCGCGCGCCGCGCCGCCCTGGCCTCGCACGCCGGCGAGGATGTCCCGCCCGGCGCATGACGAACCGCTTCGACGTCGCCGCGCACCCCGGGGAACGCGCCTACCGGCTGCTCGCCGGTCTCGTGGTCCCGCGGCCGATCGCGCTCGTCACGACCATCGACGCCGCCGGCCGGACCAACGCCGCGCCCTTCTCCTTCTTCAACGTGCTGGGGACCGAGCCGCCCATCGCGGGCTTCGCGCCCGCGGACCGGGACGACGGCACGATGAAGGACACGGCGGCCAACCTGCTCGCGACGGGGACCTGCGTCATCCACCTCTGCGACGAGCCGCTCGCCGCGCGGATGGTCGCCTGCGCCCGCGCCTTGCCGCCGGGCGAGAGCGAGGTCGAGCGCGGCGGTTTCGCCGTGCGCGCCGCGGAGCTCGTCCGGGCGCCGATCCTGACCGAATGCCCGGTGGCCCTGGAATGCCGCTTCCTCGATCAGCGGCGCTACGGCGAGAACCGGCTCTTCGTGGTCGAGATCCTGCTCGCCCACGTCCGGGCGGGCGTCGCCGATCCCGCCACGTGGAAGGTGGACTACGCCGCGTACGCGCCGATCGGGCGGCTCAACAGTCCCGACGGCTACGCGCGCACGACGGACCGCTTCCGGCTGCCGTTCCCGCGCGACTGATCAGAGTCCCTTCGACAGGCGCTTCACCACGGTCGCGAAGTCGTCGGGCCGCGGGGACACGAGCTTGATCCGCTCGCCGCCGACCACGCCTTCGACCTCGGCGAGGCGGAGCAGCAACCCGCGGTGCAGCGGCTTGTCCTCGCCCTTGTTCAGGCGACCTTTGGGCGTGGTGTCCGTCAGCGTCACGCGCCCGGAGCGGCCGTACTTGAGCTCCCCGGCGATCCGCAGCCCGGCCTCGGCCGCGTGCACGCGGATCTGGTCGCGGCGGTGGAATGGCGTATGGGCCGTCCAGATCCGCCAGCGTCCGCAGGCGCGGCCCGCCTCGAACCGCGTCGTCGCCAGCTTGCCGTGCTTATGCGAGACCACGGCGCGGCGTTCCGCGTCGTCCATGGCCAAGGGCAGGTCGCAGAGGCCGCCTTCCTCCGGGGCGTCCTCCGTCCGGGCGATGAACTCGAAGCGGAACACGAAGGCGCCCGAACCCAGGGCTTCGCGCCAGGCGGCGAGCACCGTGGTCCGGTCGGCGAGCAGGGCGATGCCCGCCGTCTCCGGCTCCGGCCCGAACACCGCGCCGGGTTCCTTGAGGCCGAGCCGCACGATCTCCGCCTTGCCTTGCTCCAGTTGGACGCGGACCCCGCCGACGAGGGTGGGGGCGTTCTGTTGCCAAGGGTGGTCGTCGAAGGCGACGCCGGCCGGCTTGTCGAGGGCGACCCAGCCGGGGCCGGCGGCGAGGACGTCCATCCGCACGGGCGCCTCGGCCAGCAGGCCGACGGGGAAACCGATCGAGGCGGGTACGTCCATGTTCCGGGAACAAAAAAACCCCGGCGCCTAGGCGACGGGGTTGGTGAGGCGCCGCAGCGGCATCACTTCTTGGCGGCGGCGAGCTTCTTCGCGAGGCGGGCCTTGAGGCGGTTCGCCTTGTTGCGATGGATCACACCGGACTTGGCGGCCTTGTCGGCGGCCGAGGCGACCAGGGAGGCGGTGGCCTGCTTGGCTTCGGCGGTGAAATCCTTCACCAGGGTCTTGAGGCGGGTGCGGACGGACTTGTTGTGCTCGGCACGACGCGCCGTCTGGCGGATGCTCTTCTGGTTAGCTTTGATGTTGGCCATGTGAGGGATTAGGGAAGCCGTGGCCACCCCTCTTAGTCAACGCGGATTTAAGGGTTTTCCGCCGACAAGAGGCCACCCCCGGACGGGGGTTGGCTTTGTCCTGCTGGTGGAAGGGGTGGGATTCGAACCCACGAACAGCGAAGCTGAGAGGATTTACAGTCCCCGACCTTTAGCCACTTGGATACCCTTCCGACGGGCAGGAAGGGCATACTTGGCAGTCCGGAGGGGCCATGACAAGCGCTTTCCGCCCACGGTTTCATCCCTTTCGGCGCCCCTGGTTTGGCCTTTAAACCGGGGGGCTTGGAACTAGGCTCGGGGTCATGGAGCCAGTGCCCTGCATCGTCCTGATCGACGGGGACTGCGCGATGTGCAATGCCACCGCGGTCTGGTTCGCCCGCCGCGACCCCGAGGGCCGGCTGATTTTCGCCGCCGGCCATGGCCAGACCGCCCGCATCGCCGGGGAGCCGCCGGGCGGCGACCCGGGTACCCTGGTGGTTTGGCAGGGCTCCCGCCGTCTCGTCCGCTCCACGGCCACCTTGACCCTGCTGAGCCTCCTGGGTGGGGGTTGGGGTTGGCTCGCCCGGGCCGGTTTCCTCGTCCCGCTTTTCCTGCGCGACGCGGTCTACGCCGCCATCGCCCGCCATCGCCGGCGGTTCCCCGGCGAGCCGGGCGCGTGTACGCGCTTGAGCCCCCTCCACCTCGCGGAGTAATCTGGAGGCATGAACCCCCTGCGACTCGGGCTCCTGCTCGGCACCTTCGCCTTCGCCGGTTGCACGTTGTTCGACGATCAGCGTCGCCAAGCCGAAGCCGACCGCGTGATGGAGGCCGACGCCGCCGAGCGCCAAGCCCGCCTGAAGGCCGAGGGCAAGCTGCGCCCGAAGGAGTTCGAGGTGGTCTCGAACAAGATGGGTTGGACGCGGACCGACGCGCGCGGCCTGCCGCCGCCGCCGACCACCGACGAGCTCGAGAAGA
>JBIISU010000195.1:0-3137 GCA_044340815.1 Opitutales bacterium
CGACCAGATCGCCGCCACCGACATCGGTTCCTACCGCTTCGTCGCGCGGGCGTTCGACGCCGAAGCCACGGACGTGGTGAAGTGGCTCATGCTCGCGCTCGTCGCGGTCTTCGACCCGCTCGCCGTCACCCTCGTGGTCGCCTTCAACATGGCCCTGACGCGCGGCCGGGCGGGCGCCACGGTCGCGGCCGCCGGCGGCGCCGGCGCCGCTCCCGCGGACCTGCCGGTCACGCCCGCCGCGGCGGCTCGCCGCGGCCAGTGGACGCGGCTCGAGGTCATCGTGGCCGCGGTCCTCGGCGGCATCCTGCTGATGCTCTTCGCCTGGCTGTGGCTCTCCGACCGCAACGAGCGGACGGCCCGCGGCAACTTCGGGACCGCCAACGTGATCCCCGGCGACAGCTTCGCGGTCGTGACCTTCCGTCCGGACGAGCTGCGCCAGAAAGGCAGCAAGGCCTTCCCGGAATGGCTGGAACGCACCGGTGGCAAGGGCCTTTCCACCGCCGTGTCCGAACTGGTGAAGAACGGCCTCGACCCCCACTCGGACCTCTACGCCTTCGCGAAATTCCCGGCCGACGCGAAGGACGCCGGCGACGGCTCCCGCCCGGTCATGCTCTGCGGCCTGGTGATCCGCGTCGTCGACCCGACCATCGCCGAGGCGGCCCTCTCGCGCATCGCCGACCAGCTGAACAACTCCCTCCGCGGCGAGACGACCAAGAACGCCTCGAACCTCACCCGCAGCCGCTCGATGATCAAGCATGGGGAGGGCCGTTACATGGACCCGGAAGGCGGGTTTTTTACCTTTGGTCTGACGAACCGGACCGCGATCATCTTGGTTGAGTTCGAAGGCGACCCCGCCGCCCCGTGCGTGGAGAAGGAAATCCGCCTCTGCCTGACCCGGCCCGAGGCGCGCCCGCGCCGACCGGGCGAGATTCCCGAAATCCTGCCGCACTACGCGAGCGACCAGCCGGGCGCGCTGACGCTCTGGCTCGACGCCAACCGCTTCTTCCGTCGCCTCCCGATGGGGACGGCGACCCGCGTGCGCTATGACCAGATGCGTCCGGCCATGGAGTTCGAGCTGCTGCTGGCGCTGGAGGCGGTCGGCAACGACTCCCTTTCCATCGCGGCGAGCTACCTCTACCAATTCGATCGCTTCGCCGACGGCGCCACGCGCGACCCCGTGAAGTCGATGGCCAAGCTGACCGCGCCCAAGGAGCCCGACCTCGGCTGGAAGCTGATGAATCGCTGCGTCGACACGCTGGATTACGACTCCCTCATCGAACGCATGCGCGGCGCCCTCGGCGACGACAAGCGGCCCGGCGCCCAGCTGGTGCGCGTCGAGAAGTCGGTGCCGACCGGTCGCGACGCCAAGTTCACGATCTCCGCCCGCTTCGACCCGAAGGCCGGTCCGCCCCTGGTCACGGCGATGCAGATCCTCGCGCAGTAAGCCCGGATGGAAAGCCGCCGCGGACATTGGACCCTGTGGCTGCTGGCCGCGGGCTCCCTCTGCTTGGTCGGTTGCCGCACCCCGACGGGCAGCGAGGAAAGTTCGTCCTGGTTCAACTTCTCCTCCCGCCGGGGAGGTCAGGGTCGAAGTTCCGGCGGCGGCGCCCAACCGGAGCGCCCGCCGCGGCCGGCCGCGACCGAGCGGACCGCGGAGACGCCCCCCACCCCGCCGCCTGCCCCCGTGAAGACAGCGGAGCCGGCCAAGCCGACGGAGGGGCCACCGGCCCCCATCACTCCGCCGAACGCGCCGAAGCCGACGGGGGCACCGCCGCCCGCGGCCGCGACCGGCGGGCCTGAAGCGCGCCGGCTCCCTGTCGGCATCGACGCCGGCGCCACTCCCGAGCCACGGGCGCCCGCCGCCAGCCTGGGTTTGCCGGCGCCGCCCGCCGCCGACCGCAGCCCGAGAACGAGCCTGCCGCTCGAAATCGCGGTCCCGGAGACCGCCCGTGCCCCGGGCTCGCCGGCCACGCCGCTGACGATCGAGCCCGGCGAAGGCACGAAGGCCCTTCGTCCCGGCACGGCCTTGCCGCTGCCCGTGCCCGTCGCGACGACCGGTCGCCGCGCGCCGAAGGCCACCTTGCGCCTTCCTGGTCTCGACGCCGCGGAGCCGGCGACGACCGAGCACCCCCGTTTCAACCTACCGGAAATCGTCGGCCCCTCGGCTCAGCGCGAAAGCCCGACGACACTGCGCCTGCCGGCCGGCGAGGCCCCCGCCTCCGGGGATGGGCTGTCGCCCCGGCTTCCGCTCGCGAGCCTGGACGAGCCGACGCCGACGAAGCTTCCGGCGAGCGGCTTGACGCTCCGCTCACCCGAAGCCGGCCCGGTGCGGTCCGCCACGACGAGCGCGCCCCTGGCGCTGCCGACCTTGGCGGGCGGCGACCAAGGACGGGAACCGAGCGAACGCCTGCGCCTCGCGATCGGCGAAGTCGAACCAACGCCGGCGGCCGCCGGCCCCGGACCCAGCGGGTCCGCGGGCAAGCCGACGGAACGCCCCGACCGTCCCCTCGCCGCCGCCCGTACCCTGCCGCCCTTCGAGCCGGCGGGCGTCCCCACCACCACCGGCGAGCGGGCGCTGCGCGCCAAGGCTCCGGAGGCCAAGCCTACGCTCGCGACCGTCCCCCTGCCCTTCCGCCTCAGCGCCTGGATCTCCGACGAGGAACAACACCGGCGCTGGCGCGAGCAGCAGTTCGACCGGGCCGGCGCCGAGGAGAAAGCCCGCCAGGCCGAACAGGAACGACTCCGGCAGGCGCTGCTGCGCTTCCTCGTGCCGGCCACGCCGGCGAAGTGACCGCCGGGCTCAGGCCCAGGGAATCGTGAATTGGTTCTGCGGCGACGCGTTGGTCTGCCGCCGCGTCGGCGAGTAGTCGAAGGTGCGCATCGTGCCGTCCTTGCGCATCTCGATCAGGCGCAGCCACCCATCGCCGCCGTTGGGCTTCATCTGGAAATTGACCAGCAACTGCGGGACCGCCTGGCCCTTCGCGGTCGACGTCACGACGCGCCCGAGCCCGTCCCCAAGGACATGCCCATTCAGGGTGAGGCGGAAGTTTTCGTGGCGGGAAATCAACTTCGCCCAGAGCTCCTCGCCGTCGTTGACATCGTCCCCGCCCTGCTTGGCCATCACGTAGGCGTGGGGA
>JBIISU010000196.1:0-3135 GCA_044340815.1 Opitutales bacterium
GCTGGCCGACTTCGCCAAGTCCGGCCGCGGCCTCGTCGTGGTGCATGGCGCGGTCGCCGGTGGCGCGACCGACTGGAGCCGCGAGAACCTCGGCGGCGGTTGGACGCCCGAGAGCCAGAAGTTCCGCGCGACGACCATGCTCAACATCCGCTCCGACGCGCACCCGCTCGTCAAGGGCATGTCGACCTTCGACGTCGAGGATGACACCGTCTTCGACCTCGCCCTGAACGAGAAGAATTACGTCCTCTCCGCCTCCTTCACCTCCAAGGTCACCAATGCCCGCCGCAAGGCCGAGGCGGGCCGCGCCTCCGTCTACGACATCCAGCCGCAGTCCTGGGTCCTCGAGGCGCCGACCCACCGCGCCGTCGTCCTGCTCCAGGGCGATGCCGCCACCCTGCGCCACGCCAGCATCCATGCCTTCCTCAAGCGCGGCGTCGCTTGGGTCGCGAAGCGCGCCGACTTCGACGAGCTCTGCACGCCCGCGGACCTCGCCGATCTCCGTTACCCCGTCGGCGGCCCGCGCCGTCCCGCCGACGCCGTCGCGCAGTTCCGCCTGCAGCCCGGCTTCAAGGCCGCCTCCATCGTGGCCGAGCCCCTCGTCAATAAGCCCATCGCCGTCCAGTGGGACGAACGTGGCCGCCTCTGGGTCGCGGAAACCCCGGAGTACCCGAACGGGCGCCGCACCCTGAACGCCGAACCGTGGAAGGAAGGCGGCGTGCTGGTGCCCGGTCTCTACGATCGCCCCGCCCAGGACAAGATCTCGGTCCTCGTCAGCTCCAAGGGCGACGGCAACCTCGACCAGAAGCAGGTCTTCCACGAAGGCCTCGAGCTCATCACCGGTTTCTGCATCTGGAAGGACGGCGTGATCGTCGTCGCGCAGAAGGGGATCTTCTGGCTCCGCGACACCAACGGCGACGGCAAGGCCGACCAGGAAGTCCTCCTCTATGGCGGCTTCACCCCGGGCGACACCCACTTCGTCGCCAACCACTTCATCGTCGCCCCCGACGGCTGGATCTACGCCTCCAACGGAGGCGGCGGCACCGCCACCCACGCCAAGACCGGCGAGCCGATGGCCCGCCTCTCTCCGGGCACCTTCCGCTTCAAGCCCGATGGCTCCGCCATCGAGCAGGTCGCCTCGCTCGGCGGCAACAGCTTCGGCAACGAAGTCACGAGCGACATGGAGCTCTACCACGGCAAGGCCACTAATGGTAACCCCATCCAGCACGTCGTCCTCCCCGAGCAGATCCTCGCCAAGGCCCCGGGCACGCCCGCCAAGGCCTTCAACTCCGTCAACCGCGGTCGCCCGGTCGCCCGCGCCGACATGCCCGACCGCGCCCCCCTGATGCAGATCGACCAGGTCGGCCATTACTCGGCCGGTTGCGCCGCCGCCGTCTACGAAGGGGGCGCCTGGCCCAAGGAATATCACGGCACCGTGTGGATGTCCGAGCCCATCCTCGACATCGTGCACCACGAGAAGCTCGTGCTCGATGGCGCGTTCTACCGCGGTGAGCTCCTGCTCGAGAACAAGGAGTGGCTCCGCTCGGCCGACCACTGGTTCTGCCCGATCGACATCTCCTTCGGCCCCGATGGCGCGATGTACATCCTCGACTTCTACACGCCCGTCGTCGCCCACAACGATACCCGCGGGCCGCAGCACTCCAAGTCCGGCGCCTCGGTCCGCCCCGACCGCGAGCACTACTTCGGCCGCATCTACCGCATCCAGCATGAAGCCGCCGCGGCGCAGGCGCACCCCGACTTGGCCAAGGCCGATGCGGCCGGCCTCGTCGCCGCGTTCACGCACCCCAGCAAGGTCGTGCGCTTCAACGCGATCCGCGTCCTCCTCGACCGCGACGACGCCACGCAGGCCGCCGCCGTCGCCCCGCTGTCCGCCTTGCTCACCTCCGGCGCCGCCGTCGAGGCCCGCATCCAGGCCCTCTGGGCGCTCCAGCGTCTCGGCAAGCTCGCTCCCGCGACGCTCGCCACCGCCGCCGCCGCGCCGGAAGCCGCCTTGCGCAAGAACGCCTTCCTCGCCGCCGAGTCCGGCAAGCTCGCGCTGCCGACCGCCGCCTTCCGGGCCGCGCTCGCCGACGCCGATGGCCGCGTCCGTCTGGCCGCGCTCCGCGCGATGGGCTCCGCCCCGTTGACCGCCGACGCCGGCTTGCTGCTCCTCTCGGCGCAGTCCCAGTTCACCGATGAATGGTCCAAGGCCGCCGCCACCGCCGCCGCTTCGTCCAACCCGGTCCCGACGCTCGAAGGTCTGCTCGCCGGTTCGGTCTCCTCCAAGGAAGTCGTGGAGTTCGCCCGCTCGCTCGCGGCCGCCGTGGCGACCGCCAACCAGCCCGAAGGCATCGCCCGCGTCCTCGCGGCCGCCTCCAAGGGCGCCAACGTCGCCGTCGCCAAGGTCGTCCTCCGGGAGTTCACCGAGCGCCGCACCGCCGCCGTCGCCGACACCCAGGCGCTGAAGTCCCTGCTCGCCTCCACGGACCTCGAACTGGCCGCCGGTGCCGCCAGCCTCGCCGTGCAGTGGAACCAAGTGGCCGCCCTCGGTAATGAACTGCTCCCGATCGGTGAGCGCCTCGTCCCCGTGCTCGCCGATGTCGCCGCCGCCCCGGCCGTGCGCCTGCAGGCCGGCCGCACCCTGACCGCGTTGCGCGACCTCCGTCCGTCCTTCCGCGCCGCGGTCGTCGCCGCGCTGGCCGACAAGTCCACGCCCGAATCCGTCAGCCTCGCGATCGTCGCCTCCGTGGTCGCCGCCGGCGACGTGCAGGCCGGCCCGCTGCTCGCGGGCGCCCTCGGCAAGTCCACCGGCCTCCTGCGCCAGTCCCTCTTCGGCGCCCTCATCAGCCGCGCCGAATGGGCCCAACTGATCCTGGCCGAGCTCGAGGCCAAGCACGTCTCCCCGATGCAGCTTGGGCCGCTCCAGACCTCCCAGCTCACCCGCCACCCCGACGCCGCCGTCGCCAAGCGCGCCGCCGAGGTGCTGGCCAAGCTCAACGTCGGTTCCAGCCCGGCCAAGGACGACATCATCAACAAGCTCCGCGCCGAGGTCGAGAAGCCCGGCGACGCCGCCAAGGGTAAGGAGCTCTTCGTCGCCGCCTGCCAGACCTGCCACCAGGTCGGCAACGTCGGTTATGA
>JBIISU010000197.1:0-3131 GCA_044340815.1 Opitutales bacterium
CGGCGGCGGCCTGCAGGCCTTGGCCGAGTTCCTTGGGGGCGGAGCCATCGGCTTCATAGCGGGTGACGCGGCCGGTCATGACTTCGGAGATGTAGAAGCGGCCCTTGGAGTCATGGACGATGCCGTCGCCGGAGCGGTGGCCCCGGGCGAGGGTCTTCCACTGGCCCTTGTCGTACTCGAGCACGTCGCCGGTGAAGAACTCGGCGATGCGGATGCGGCCGTTGGCCAGGACATCGATGCCGTTCGGCAGCAGCATCTTGGCGGTCGGGGCGATGACTTCGGTGACCTTGCCTTCGAGGGTGACCTTGAAGACGCGACCCACGACCGGGATGGCCTTGTGTTCGGGGCTGTCGACGGCGAAGAGCTTGCCGTCGGCGCCGCGCATCTTGGTGACGGCCCCCATGTCGGTGATCAGTACGCTCTTCTTGTCGGGGGAGACCACGACGTCGTTCAGGAACGTGGGCGGGGTGGGGAAGGCGGCCGGGCCGGCGAGGAGGGTCTTCTTGCCCTTGGCGTCGATGGACCAGACCTTGTCGAAATCGGCCGTGATCAGCTGGTTGGCGACGAAGACGATGCCCTTCGGGTCGTCGAGCCCCTCGGTGAGCACCGTCACCTTGTCGCCATCGACCTTGACGACCTTGCCGTCGCCGTCGCCCGCCTTGCGGGAGGTGCCCATGAGGGTCGCGAAGTATTTGCCGCCGAAGCCCTTCGTCACGCTCTCGGGCGTGGCGCCCACGGCGAGGTTGCGCTGGGCGGGCACCGCCTTGGCCGGCGCGGGGGCTTTCGTGGTCTGGCAGCCGACGAGGGCGAGTGCGGCGAGGAGGAGGGGGGCGGGGAGTTTCATAAGGAAATTATATCCGCGTTTCCGCGGGGGGTAGTCAAGCGGCCAGCCGCCGGGCGGCGGCGCCGGGTAGCGCGTCCTATTTGGGCGGGGCCGTGCAGGCCGGGTCGGCCTTCGTCGGCAGCGTCGCCTGCCAAGCGAGCGCCAGCTTGGTCAGCCGGGCGACGAGGGCGGGTTGCTCGCGGGACCGGTCCCGGGAGGCTTCCTCGCCGCGGTCCGATCCCAGGTCATGCAGTTCGACCCGCCGGCCATCGAAGGTCGTGACCAGTTTCCAGTCGCCCTCGCGCACCGCCAGGTCGGGCCAGTAGTCGGGGAGCTTGTCGTTGCCCGCGATGCGCCAGAAGACGGGGCGGGTGCGCCGGAAGGCGGTGTCCGTGAGGGCCGGGAGCATGTTTTCGCCGTCCCCCTGGGCATCCGCCGGCGGGCTGACGCCGGCGGCGGCGCAGAAGGTGGGCAAGAGGTCCACCGCGGTTAGGACCGTGGCGTCGTTCTTCTTGCCGGCCGGGATGCGGGCCGGCCAACGCGCGATGAACGGCACGCGCACGCCACCTTCGAAGAGGCTGGTCTTCTGGCCCCGCAGGCCGCCGGTCTCGCCGAGGTTGTAGTGGCCGCGGTATCTTCCGGCACTGCCGAGGTCGCCTTCCTTGCGTTTCGCCGGCCCGTTGTCGCTGGAGAAGACCACCAAGGTGTTGTGGGCGATTCCGCAACGCGCGAGGGCGTCGAGGATCAGGCCGACCTTGTTGTCGCCGTCGGTGATCACCGCCGCGTAAACCTGCCGGTCGGGGTCGAGATGTTTCCATTTGGCCATTGCCTCGGCCGAAGGGCTGTGGGCCACGTGACTTTCGTGGAGCCACACGTGCACGTAAAAAGGACGGTCTTTATTCGCCTCGATGAACTTCACCGCCTGATTCGGGATGTCGTTGCCGTAAGGACTAACTTTGGGCCCTGGCCCGTGATAGACAGCCGAGTCGTCAATGCCGTAGTCGGCCATGGTCGGCTTGCCCTCGCCGAGATGCCATTTGCCAAAGTGTCCGGTGCGATAGCCCGCTGTCTTGAGCAAGCGAGGGATTGTCGGCGCCTTGGAATCCAACCAGTCCGGCATTTCCGGCGGCTTACTGACTCCGAAAACCGTATTGATGCCGAAGCGACCAGGAAAACGCCCCGTCATGGCCGCCGCGCGACTGGGCGAGCACACCGGACTCAGCACATTAAACTGCTGAAAATCAATACCCTCGCTGGCCAGCTTATCAAGCCGTGGAGTTTTCAACCAGGTGTTGCCGTGGCAGGACAGGTCACCCCAACCCCAGTCGTCGGCGTAGATGAAGACGATGTTGGGTTTCCCGGGTTTCTGGGGTGAGTCGGCCGCGTGTACCACGACCAGCGGGGAGAGCAGCAGGACCGTGAGGAAGGTGAGGGCGATTTTCATACTGGGCGGGAGTTACTTCTGTTTGGGGACTCGACCCTTATTGAGTAACTCGGGTTCACCCTTGTCACCGCCGAGTTGAATCATCGCGGGGTAGAGCGTATCCCACCACTTGTCGTAAGATGCGGCGAGTTTGGACGCTAGTTCAGGCTTTTCTGCGGCGAGATCCTTCCGGCAAGTCGGGTCATTTTTCAGGTCGAACAAAGACCAGCGCCCCGGCGGCGTGACGCCCCAGTGGAACTGCGCGTTCGCTTTGGTGTACGTCGCCGCGTTGGCGCCCGCTTCGACGAAGCGCAGGGTGGTGCACTGGCTAGAGTAGGTTTTGCAGGCGGGGTCATCGCACGGGCGGCTGCGTACGAGTAGGAGATCACCCGTCTGCACGGAGGCCATCGCATGCTTGTGCGCGGCCGCCATGCCGCTGGGCCAGCGGCCGACATGATGGAACAGCAAACGATCATCGTTCCACTGGATCGGCTGCGTGGATTCCAGCAGCGGTCGGAGCGTGTAGCCTTCGAGTTTCGCCCTGAGGGGGGGCGGGATGGTCGCACCAGCGAGGTCGCAGAGCGTCGGCAGGACGTCGAGGTGGGCCGTCAGGTTGCTCACTTTGTGCGGCGTCCACTTCCCCGCCCATTTCCAGAAGGACATGGCTCGTGAGCCACCTTGCCAGATGGTGCATTTGCTGCCACGCATGCCAGCGTTGAAGACATCCAACCCGTGGGTCTGGCCGTTGTCGTTCATGAAGACGATGATCGTATTGTCCTCCAGTTTACGTGCTTGGAGGTACTTCATCAGCCGTCCGAGGTTGTAGTCGAGGTTAGCGACCATGCCGAGATAGGCCGCTTCCTCCTTGTCCACCTTGCCGCGGAA
>JBIISU010000198.1:0-3084 GCA_044340815.1 Opitutales bacterium
CGCCGATGAGCTGGGCGAAGACCGGCCGGCCGGTGCCGTGGTTCACCACCGAATCGACGATGTGCTTCTCGGGCGTGGAGCTCTCGTGCACGCGGAAATACTCCGTGACGAACCAGTCGGGCGCGCCTTTGCGTCCAATCACGCGCAGGAAGCCCGTCGTGGTGACGTCCTGCATCGGGGCCAGCACCGAGGGGCGCGTGCCGGCGATGACCGGGTCTGGGGGCGGGGTGCTCACGCCTGCTTGCGGAGGCGGGCGAGGGTCTCGGTCATGTCCTCGCAGGCGTCGAGGACGCCCTTGGCGAGGTAGACCGGGCGCTTGGCCTTGACCGCGAGCACCAGGGCATCGCTGGGGCGCGCGTCGACCTCGGCCAGCTTGCGCGCGACCGGGCCGTCCTGCCCGAGCAGCACGCGCGCGAAGAAGATGCCGTCCTTGACGTCCACGATGACGACGTGGACGACCACGGCGTCGAGGCCGAGCAGGAGGTGGAGCATGAGGTCGTGCGACTGCGGGCGTTCGCTGACCTTGCCGGCCAAGGCGCCCTGGAGGGCCTCGCCGACCAGCGCGTCGACCTGGATGACCATGGTCTTGTGCTGGGTCACGAGGAAGACGGCCGTCCCGCCCTTGGTCGGGACGACTTCGATGCTGATGACGGGGATGGCCTCCGGTTTGCTCATGTGGCGTCCTAGGTGTGGCGGGTTCGCCCCGCCTCGCAAGCCCGCGGTGCGCGGTCGGCGGCCCCGTCCGGTCGAAATCACGCGTGCGACCTTGAAACAGGAGGCTTTAGGCGGCAAGTTGTCCGCGTGCACCCTTTCCTGACCGACGAGTTCCTCTTCGACTGGAGCCGCCTCACCCCGGCGCAGGTCGAGCCCGACATCCGCGCCGCCTTGGCGCAGTCCCGCGAGCGGGTCGACGCCTTCAAGCGCCTCTCGGGCGACCGGCTGACTTACGCGAATGTCCTCCTCGGTTTCGAGGCGGCCACGCGCGACCTGTCCCGGGCCTGGGGCTTGGTCTCCCACTTGGATTCGGTCCTCAACTCCCCGGAACTGCGCAAGGCCTACGGCGCGATGTTGCCGGAGGTGACCGCCTACTTCACGTCGCTGACGCTCGATCCGGAGATCTGGGCCGTGTTCAAGGCCTACGCGGCCACCGCCGACGCCCGCGCCCTGACCGGCGTGCGCCGTCGTTTCCTCGACGAGACGATGGCCGACTTCCTCGAGAACGGCGCCGACCTGCCGGCGGCGCAGAAGGAGCGGCTCGCCGCCATCAACGCGGCCTTGGCCGAGAAGACGCAGAAGTATTCCGAGAACGTCCTGGACTCGACCAACGCCTGGGAACTGTTCGTCGACGACGAGGCGCGCCTGGCTGGCTTGCCCGCGAGCGCCCTCGCCGCCGCCAAGCAGTCGGCCACGGCCAAGGGTCGTCCCGAGGCCTGGCGCTTCACCTTGCACCAGCCGTCGGTCTTCCCGGTGCTGCAGTACGCCCAGGACGCCGACCTCCGCCGCCAGTGCTGGGAAGGTCTCGGCCAGGTGGGCCTGAAGGATGGCTGGAACAATACCGCGCTCGTGGGCGAGATCCTCGCCCTCCGCCACGAGAAGGCCGCCCTCCTCGGTAAGGCGCACTTCGCCGACTTCACCACCGCCCGCCGCATGGCCCGCACGGGCGCGCAGGCCTTGGGTTTCGTCGAGGACCTCGCCACGCGCATCCGCCCGAAGTTCCAGGCCGAGGTGGCCGAGCTCGAGGCGTACCGCGCCCGCCAGGTCGGCGACGCGGTCCGCGCGCTGCACCCGTGGGAGTTCGGTTTCTTCGCCGAGCGGATGCGCCGCGAACTGCACGGCTTCGACGACGAGGCCCTGCGTCCGTGGTTCCCGGTCGACGGCGTGATCGCCGGCATGTTCCGCCTCTTCGGCGACCTCTTCGGCTTCCAGGTGGTGGGGCGCGACGCGCTCCACGTCGATCCGGTCACGGGCGCGCGTACGGTGATCCCCGCGGCGGCTCCGCGCGTCGACGGCGCACCCGTCAGCGTCTGGCACCCCGAGGTCCGCTTCTATGAGGTGCGCGACGGCGACCGCCTGCTGGGGTCCTTCTACACCGATTGGTTCCCGCGCGAGTCGAAGCGCGGCGGCGCTTGGATGAACTTCTTCCGGACCGGTGGCCCGCGCGCCGACGGCACGTTCGCCCCGCACCTGGGGCTGATGTGCGGTAACTTCACGCCCCCGGTCGCCGGGCAGCAGGCCCTCCTCACGCATGATGAGGTCACGACCGTCTTCCACGAGTTCGGCCATCTGCTGCATCACCTGCTCTGCGAGGTCGAGGTCGAGTCCCTCGCGGGCACCCGCGTCGCCTGGGATTTCGTGGAGCTGCCCTCGCAGATCCTGGAGAACTGGTGCTGGGAGGAGGAGTCGCTCGCGCTCTTCGCCCGCCACCACGAGACCGGCGCCCCGCTGCCGGCCGACCTGCTGGCGAAACTGGACGCGGCCGCCAACTTCCGCGCGGCCTCCGTCTGCATGCGTCAGCTGGCCTTCTCGAAGCTGGACCTCGACCTGCACATCCGCGCGCTCGAACTGAAGGGACGCGACCTCGACGCCCATTGGAACGAGGACTTCGCGGGTTGGCAGGCCCGGACCACGCGCCCGGCGCCCGCGATGGCCCGCCGCTTCAACCACCTCTTTTCCGATGCCACGGGCTATGCCGCGGGGTATTATTCCTATAAGTGGGCCGAGGCCCTCGAGGCCGATGCTTTCACCCGCTTCCTCCAGGAGGGGGTCCTGAACCCCAAGGTCGGCCGGGAATTGCGGGCCAAGATCCTCGCCAAAGGCAATTCCGAGCCGGCGGAGAAGCTTTTCCGTGATTTCATGGGCCGGGACCTCGATTCCGAGGCCTTGTTGGTCCGGGACGGGCTGGCCTGAGCCTCCCGTTTCGCCCGGTCGGCGCCGAAACCTCCATTTAGTGGGGGAGGGCGCCTTATTCCCCTTGCCCCAAGGCCTTTTTTCCTATGCGTAAGGCCTTTACAGATGAATCTCCGCAATATCGCAGTCATTGCCCACGTCGACCATGGCAAGACGACCCTGACCGACCGTCTCCTC
>JBIISU010000017.1:0-10557 GCA_044340815.1 Opitutales bacterium
ACGGGGTGTAGGACTTACCGCCGATCGTGAACTCCGGGATGAACGGACTGACGGCCTGGTTGGAGGGCCAGTCGAAGACGCCCGGCATGTGCGGGAAGGCGAGGGAATCGCTCGCGCGGTGGACGCCGGCGGAGACCAGCGGCAGGATGACGTGCAGGCCCGAGGTCGGGTCCTGGTAGGAGAGCAGGCCCTGTTCCTTGCGCGGGGACTTGTCGAAGGAGAAGAAGCGGCAGACGGCGGCCTTGCCGGCCGGCTTCACCACCTCCATCGCGCCGCCGATGGTCTTGGCGAGGCGGGACCACTGCGAAAGGTAGCGGGCCGCGTCGAAGTTCGCCATCCGCGTCGTGTGGCCCGGGATGGTGTCGCGTTCGGCGTCGCGGACGACGATGAGGCCGTGTTCGGCGTCGAAGAACGTGGTGAAGAAGTTGGCGTAGAGGCGGCGGACGAGGTCGCGGGCGAGCGCCTCCTTGTCGACGGGGAGCCAGCGGTCGCGGAGGGCCTGCAGGAGCAGGGTGATGCAGTGCATCTGACCGTAGGCGCCGATCCCGCGGCCGTAGCACCAGCCGAGGCCGTCCTCGCGGGTCGTGTCGAGGATCACGCGCAGGTATTTCTCGGCGTGGGTCCGGAGCTTCGGCAGCTTCTGGTCGCGCAGCTGGATGTTCGCGTGCAGCTGCAGGGCCTGGCGGATGAAGATGAGGGCGACGACGCCGTACAGGTCGAAGGCGCCGCCGAAGTTGTCGGGATTCGACGCGCGCGTCGCCTCGTCGTGGAAGCCGCCGGAGGAGCTGGCGGTGATGCGGTCGACGAAGCGATCGACGAGCGGACCGGTCTCGTCCTTCTTCGTGAGCCCGAAGGAGAAGCGGCAGACGGCCTTGGCGATGTCGAAGGCCTGGACGTGGTCGTGGTGGTCGTGCTCCACCGCGAGGCGTTCGTCGATGAGCTGGCGGGTCGCCTCATCCAGCTTCTCCCAGACGGGGTTGCGTTCGCGGGTGGGACCGAAGGCGAGCAGGCCGAGGCAGGCGAAGGCCATGCCGTTGTCGGAGCCCTTGCTGAGCCTGACCTGGGCCGTGATGGTGCGGGCGACGATTTCGACGATGTTCGAACGGTCGAGCGTCAGTTCGCCGGTGGCGCGGTAATACTCCCCGAAGGCGAGGGCGGCGTGGCCGGGCTCGTCGGCGCGGGAAACCTCGCCGGGGACGGGGGTCACGGAGCCGTCCGAGGACAGGGAACCAAGGTTGAGTTTGAGGAGGGCCTTGGTCTGGTCCAGGCACTGGCTCGCGAAATTCAGCATGCGGGAAGGTTTGGGATTGGGGGGCGTGACCACCCTGTCAATCCCCCACGTAAA
Organism: Opitutales bacterium; assembly: GCA_044340815.1. Taxonomy (GTDB): domain Bacteria; phylum Verrucomicrobiota; class Verrucomicrobiia; order Opitutales; family UBA953; genus UBA953. The sequence goes on from JBIISU010000017.1 coordinate 1,346, forward strand.
AAAATCGTAAGATACCCCCCGTCGACCGCGTTAAGCGCTCAGGAACGGGGGAACTGGGGTTGGAAGTCGACCTCGACCGGGCAGGCCGAAAGGCGGGCTTGCAGCTTGGCCTGGGCGCGGAGGGGCCACCAACGATAGAGGTGGATGTCGATGGGTTTCCAGAGGCCCACCCAGCCACAGATGGTCAGCCCTTCCCGGACCCAGTCGCCCCAGCCGGCCAGGGGCATCAGACCCCGCAGGGCGAGCGTGACCGCCAGGAACGTGAGCCCGATCCCGAGCGCCGTCCGGCCTTCCCGGAGGAGCCCGTGCAGTTCGCGTCGGCTGACCTCCGCGCGGTAGGCGAAGTAGTGGCGGACGGATTGCCGGACCAGGTCGGTGACCGCCGGGTCTTCCGCCTGATGAAGCACGACGCGTAGCCGCAGTTCCTGCCGGCCTTGGATGCGCAGCTCGCGCGCCCAGCTGACGATGAATTCCTCGGCGTCATGGTCCAGGTCGCGTTCGTGGAAAGGCGACGGGTCCATGGTGTTGAAGAGCTGTCCGACGTGGTTGAGCCGGAGCTCGATCAGGCCGGGGGCGGGTTCCATGCCTTATCCTCCCACGGGTGGGCGCAACTGGTCGATGAAGAAACGCAGGCGCTTGGCGCGAAGGTCGGGCCGTTCGCCGGCGCCATGACCGGCCCCGGGTACGACCTGCAGCTCGAAGAGGTCCTTCTTGCCTGCGGCGAGCAAGGCGTCGCGGAGGTCGTAGGTGCACTTCACGTCGACGTTGGAATCCGATTCGCCGACGGTAAGGAACAGGCGGCCGCGCAGGCGGTCCGCCTCCGAGGCGCAGGCATTGGCCGCGTACCACGGGCCGATCGGATAGCCCATCCATTGCTCGTTCCACCAGAGCTTGTCGACGCGGTTGTCGTAGCACCCGCAGTCGGCGGCGCCGGCCCGGTAGAAATCGCCATGGCGCAACAGGGCATGCACGGTGTTCTGCCCGCCCGCGGAACCGCCGAAGATGCCCACGCGGCTCAGGTCCATGGCGGGTTCGTTCTTCGCGAATTCGGTCAGCCAGCGGATGCGGTCCGGGAAGCCGGCGTCGCGCAGGTTGCGCCAAGCCTCCTGATGGAACTCCTTGCCGCGGTTCCAGGTGCCGCGTCCGTCGATCTGCACGACGTAGAAACCATTGAACGTCGGCTCACGGTGGTTGTTGTTCCAGAAGCTGAAGGAACGCGGCACGAACGAATCCTGCGGCCCCGCGTAGATATGCTCGAGCACCGGGTACTTCTTCTTCGGGTCGAACGGGTAGGGGCGGTTCACGACGCCCCAGATGTCGAACTTGCCGTCGCGGTCCTTGGTGCGAAAGCGGATGGGTTCCTGCCATCCGGCCGCCTTAAGCTTGTCCAGGCTGCCGGTCAGCAAGGTCGCCAAGGGGTGTCCATCGGTCGCGCGACGCAACGTGATCCGGGGGGCGAGGTCGACCCGGGAGGCGGTGTCGATGAAGTACCTGCGCCCCGGCGAGAATTCCACCGTGTGATGCGCGTCGCCCGGCGTCAGGTCGAGCGGGGGGCGGCCCTTCAGGTCGGTGCGGTAGAGGTGTTGCTGGTAGGGGTTCTCGTCGGCCGCGCGCCCGATCCCGAGGTAGAGCAGTTCGCCGGACTTGGCGTCGACCTCGACGACCTGTTTCATGATGCCGGGACCGCCCGTCACCGGGTTGAGCGTCCGGCCGGTGGTCAGGTCGACCAAGTAAAGCTGGTTGAAGCCGCTCCGCTCCGAAGTCCAGAGCGTCCGGTTCTCGTCGAGGTCGTGCCGATAACGGCTGGCGTAGGTGAAGACGAACTTGGGGTCCTCCTCGACGAGCAGCGGGCGCCAGCGACGGGACTCGACCGAGAACTCGACGATGCCATGTCCCGTGAAGCCGCGTTTGACGAACTGGCTCCGGAGCCGTCGGCCATCGGCGGTCCAGTCGAGGCGGTCCGTGTTCACCGTCAACGGGAGGATCTCGCGGCTGGGCGTCGAGGGAGCCTCGCCGGTGACGGCGAAAACCCACGGACGTCGCTCGGTCTTGTCGTCGCCCGGCTTGTCGTAGGGGATGTCCTTCTTGGTGCCCTTGAGGGAATCGACCACGGTGTACTGTCGGACGGGAACGACGCGTTCGCGCCAGAGCGCGAAGTGCTTGCCGTCGGGAGCCCAGGAGACGGGGCCGACCCAGCCATCCAGGGGCTGGCCATCCTGGGTCAGCGCCCGCGCCGTCTCGGGTCGGGCTTCCTCCGCGAGCAGTACATTGCCTTCCTTCAGCGTCACGCGCCAACGACCGTCCGGGGAGCGTTCACCCAGGCGGGTGGCGGACAGGAGGTTCTCGCGGCCGATGGACTGGCGGCGGCTGGCGGCGGCGGCTTCGGGTGCCTTGCCGGGCTTCGTTCCCGTCAAGCGGCCGTCGGGTTCCAGGATCCACGCCGCCGCGTCGTTCTCCAGCCGGAGGCGACCGTCGTCCAGCGGGACCACCCGGGAGTAGGAAGGCTTGGCCGAAGCAGGCTTGGCAGGCGAAAGCGCCGCGAAGGCCTTGGCGACCGCCGTCGGGTCGAAAGCCGGACCGGTCTCGCCGGTCGCGCATACCACGCGTTTCCAGGAAGTGGCCGAGCCACGCTCCGAGAAGACGAGGAATTCGCCGTTATCGGACCAGCGCAGGTTCTCGAGGCGCGTGGCGGGAGCCTTCCAGTACCACGAATCATACTGCTTCTGCCAGTCGGCGAGCTCGGGCGGGGCGGAGAGGGCCAGCAGCGGTAGCCAAAGCAGGGCGAGGCGAAGGGGCATGGCCCTAGGACAACCAAGGGCCGAACGAGTTCAACCAAACTTGCGGCCGACTACTTCCTCGGCGTCCGGTCCTTGGGACGCAACGTCTCGAGGTAGGCGACGACATCGCGGATCTCGGCCGGGGTCAGGATGCCGAGCATCGGTGGCATGACGGAAACGGGCGGGGTGCGACCGGCGAGGTCGCCGGCGGCAATCGAGCGTTTGGCTCCATCCGGCAGGCGGACGGTATACGACTTGCTCAAGAGCCCGGGTTCCGAAAGCACGGCGCCGGCGAGGGTTTCGCCGTTCTTGAGGGTCAAGGTCTCGAAGCCGAAGCCCGGCACGATCTTCGCCGAGGGATTGACGAGGGACTCGGCGAGTTCGGCGTTGGAGCGCTGGGACCCGACCGACTTGAGCGTCGGACCGACCTCGCTGCCTTCGTCCGACTCGAAGCGGTGGCAGGCCGTGCAATTCGCCGCGAGATGCTCGTTGGCGATGGCCCGGCCGCGCTTGGGGTCGCCGCCGGCGACAAGGAGCTCGTAGGGCAGTTCGGGCGTAGCCAGTTGCGCCGGTTTCCGGGGGACCGCCAGGTACCGACGGAGGGCTTCCCGGACCGCGGGTTCGGCGGAGTTCACGGCGAAGGCATGGACATCGAACCGGAGGCTGTCGCCCAGCCGACCTTGCGCGAGTTTCTCGACCAAGCCGGCGCGGAGTTCGGCGGCGCCGGGCAACGGGGAGGCCGCGACGATGGCGATGGCGGCCTGTCGTTCGGCCGGCTTGAACCCCTTGCCCTCGAGGAAGCGCTGCGCGGTGGTCAGGGCGACCTCGGGCGCGATGTTCGGCAGGAGCTTGAGGGCGGCGATCCGCAGTTCCGCATCGATGCCGTCGGCGGTGGCGGCCAGCAGCCCGGCGCGGACTTCGGCGGGGGCATCCGTCTTGGTCGCCAACAGGCGCAGCACCTGCAGCTTCACGGCGGTCGAAACCTGCTTGGCGCCCGCGAGGCGGAGCAACTCCGGCGTGGGCACGTCCAGGCCGTACTTGACCAGGAGTTCGACGCCCACGGCCTTGAGCGCGGGATCCTGCAAGGCGAGCAGGCGCGGCTGGCTGGCGCCGATCGCCGCGCCCAGCGGGCCAAGGGGGCGATCCGCATAGCGCCGCGCGGTGCCGTCGACGAGGTCGAGCCGCGGCGGGTTAGGGAACAGCAACAAGAGTTGCAGGGCTTCCGGGAGCAATTCGGCGCTCTCCGGCTGGCCGTGGATCCAATCCAGGAGGCGGGACATCGCCGCGGGAGTGCCGAGGCGAAGGTTCTGGTTCAGCGCCCGACGCAGCGCGGTCTTCGGCAGGGCGGCCGGGGGATTCGCGACCATCGCCGCCAAGGCCTCCTGGGCGGCGGGGATGCCTTCGTCGTCGTGGATCGCGCGGACGGCTTCGTTGAGCACATCGCGGTGGGGGGAGGCGAGCAACTGGGCGAGCGCGGGCGAGCGACGGCGCGCCAAGGCGAGCGTCGCGAAGGTCGCCTTCGCCGCATCGGCGCCTTGGGCCATGGAAAGCAGTTCGGCTTCGGTCTGCGTACCGGCCAGACCGACCACCAGTCCGTGCCGCAACCAGGGCATCCGCAGGTCGGCGGAAGCATCCTGGAAGAAAGCTGCCGCGGACGGACGGCTCGACGTCAGGCCATCCTCGCCGATGCGCAGACGTCCCAGGCTGAGGCCGGCCTGGAGGCGTACGCGCGGGTTCTTCGATGCCAGCTGCGCCACGACCTTGGCGGCGATCAGGTCATCGATCTCGCCTTCCTTCGTCAGTCGCTCGCGGGCAGGCAGTCGTCCTTCGCCGAGGACCTTCAGCAACTGGACGCGGACCTCGTCGGACTCGTCGCCCAGCAGGTCGGCCACCCCGCGCAGGTCGGCGAGTTTGCCGTGACGCAAGCCCATGCCCCAGCCCCAGAGCGCATGGATCCGGGCCAAGGTCGGTTGCTTGGGGTCGCGGGCGACGGCGAACATCTCCGACCACGCGCCGAGCCGATCGAGGCGGAGCGAGGCGTTGACCCGCACGCGTTGATCGGGGTGCCCAAGCAGGCCGAGCAGGCGCTCCTTCGGGAGGGCCGCGGAGAGCGGCAAGGAGAGGATTTCCTTCGAGACAGGGTCCGTCTCGGCGGCCACGTCCATGCGCCAGATCGCGCCCTTGCCGTCGAGGGGGTAGCCCCCGATCCAGTCGGCGAAATAAGCGCGGCCATCGGGAGCCCATGACATCCCGATGCCCATGAGGCCGGCGTGGATCGTGCGCAGGCCCGCCATCCGGAACCCGTCGGCCGCCGGCTCCAGGGTGAACGCGTCCATCTTGCCGTTCGGGAATTGGTCCAGGATGAAGTGCCCGCGGAGGGGGCCGTCCAAGGCATGGCCCGGTTCGAAGAGGAAGCCCGCCGGGCCGTCGGAATAATTCGCGATGGGGGGCGTGATCGAGAGCGGCTGATCGGCGGCGCCGGTCGGCATCCACTGGTTTTCGCGCATCCAGCGGCTCGTGGTCTTCTGGTACTGGTGCTGGTTGCGCCAGCCGGAGTCCGAACCTTCCAGGAGGTACATCAGCCGTTCGCGTTCCTTCGGCTGATCCCCGTCGTTGTCCACGCCGATGATGTTGCCGAACGTGTCGAAGGCGATCTCCTGCGTGTTGCGGATCCCGCGGGCGAAGACCTCGAAGCCCCGGCCATCCGGCTCGCAGCGCAGCACGGCGCCCTCGTGGGCGAAGAAGAAACGCCGGCCCTCCCGGCTCGTGACATTACCACCCTTGTCGCCGACGGTCCAATAGATGCGGCCGTCGGGGCCGAGGCGTAAGCCGTGCATGTCATGCCCGGCATAGGCGATATGACCACCGAAGCCCGTTGCGACGAGTTCCTTGAGCTCCGCCACCCCGTCGCCATCGGCATCCTTGAGGCGCCAGACGTCGGGGATGGCCGTCACGTAGACCCAACCGTCGAAATAGAGCACGCCGGCGGCGATGCCGGAGACCGGTGAGTTGAAGCCCTCGGCGAAGACCGTGATCCGGTCGGCGACACCATCCCGGTCGCTATCGGTCAGCTTGTAGATCCGCTCCTGATGGAAGGTGAGATCCTTCCAGTCCACCGAACCGTCCTTGTTGTGGTCCTTGAGGCTGCCGCGACCGCCCTTCAACTTGCCGGGGGCGAGTTCCCGCTGGTAGAAGGCCAGTTTATCCGCTGGCGAGGTCAGGCCGACGTCGTCGGGGATCCAGAGGGTGTGCTCGCGGATATCGAGGTCGCCCACCTTGCGGCGGGTCGTGGAGGCGACGTAGGCGTTGCCCGCCTCGTCGAACGTCACCGAGGTCGGGTCGGGCACATTGAGCGTGCCGGACCATTTTACCGGCTTCACCTCGGCCGCCGGGAGGAACGTCGCGAGGCAGAGCAGGGCGAAGAGCGGGCGCATGACGAGAGGCTTAGCCCACCAAGACCAGGTAAAGTTCCTTCGGGCCGTGGGCGCCCAGCACGAGGATGCGTTCGATGTCACCCGTCCGGCTCGGGCCGGTGATGAAGGACAGCATGCTCGGCATCCGGTCGCCATGCCGTTCCCGGACCTGCTCCAAGGCGGCGGCGAGGTCCGGGACGACCTGGTCGACACGGGCGACCACGACGTGGACGTGCGGGAGGATCGAGAGGGCCCGGCCACCGGAGGAAGCGCTGGAGACCAAGATCGAACCGAGCTGGGCGACGATGCTTTCGCAGGAGGTCAGGCCGGCGTCGCAGCCTTCCAGCTGCTGTTTCTCGAAGGAGGCGTCGGCCTCCCAGGCGGCGCAAGGCAGGGCCTGGGCGACGGTCCGCACCATGGGGTCTCCGTGGTAGGCGACCTTCTTCCACTGCTTGGCCGTGGCGAGCTCCGCGACGGCGCGCGCGGCGGCGGCTTCATCGGGGACCCGGACGAGGACCGCCTTCAGCTTGCCGAGTTGTTCGGAGAGGATCGCGAGGCTGGCGTCGGTCGTTTCGCCGCCGTCGGGCAGCCAGGGCTTGCCGACCTTGACGGGTTGGCCGGTGGTGCCCTCGGCCTTGAAGTGGGGCTTGGGCGCCTTGACCTTCAGGGCCTCGCGGATGCGGGCGAAGATGTCGCTGCGGGCGTCAGCCATGGCGGGACTCCTTCCATTGGTCGCGGAACGACTTCGCGGGAGCCTTGGGGAGGTCGCGGGTCTTCATCCAGGCGCGGAGGTAGGGGAGGGGGAGTTTCTGCAGCACCGGCAAGGTGGCCCGGAAGACCTTCCCGCCGAAGGCGAAGAGGCGCGGGCGCTGGATGACGAAATCGAAACCACCGTGGAAGATCCGGTCGAACCAGGTCGGCGCGGCCTTGGCGGCGTTCCGGCGGTTGTGCAGCAGGTGGTGATGGAGGTCGATGCGGACCGGGCAGGCGTCGGTGCAGGCCCCGCACAGGGAGGAGGCGCCCGACAGGTGATTCCACTGCTTGAGCCCGCGGAGGTGCGGTGTGATCACCGAACCGATCGGGCCCTGGTAGGTGGTGCCGTAGGCGAGGCCGCCGATGTTCTTGAAGATCGGGCAGACGTTCAGGCAGGCGCCGCAACGGATGCAATGCAACGCGTCGCGCTGCTCCGGGTCGGCCAGCAGCTGCGTGCGCGCGTTGTCGAGCAGCACCAGGTGGAACTCCTCGGGGCCGTCGCACTCGCCCTTCTTCCGGGGGCCGGAATACAGGGTGTTGTAGCACGTCATCGGCTGGCCCGCGCCGGCGGTCGCCAGCATCGGCAGCAACACGGCGAGGTCGTCGAGGTTGTTCACGACCTTCTCGATGCCGGAAAGGGCGATGTGGATGCGGGGCAGGGCGGCCGTGAGGCGGGCGTTGCCCTCGTTCTCGGTGATCGAGATCTGGCCCGTCTCGGCCACGAGGAAGTTCGCGCCGGTGATGCCGATGTCGGCGTCCACGTAGAGTTGGCGCAGGTGACGGCGCGCGATCATCGTCAGCTCCTCGGGGCTGTCGGTGGGGGCGGTGCCGAGGTGCTTCGTGAAGAGCTCGCTGATGGCCTCGCGCTTCACGTGCATGCACGGGAACACGAAGTGGTAGGGAGCTTCGCCGCGCAACTGCTGGATGAATTCGCCGAGGTCGCTCTCGACCACGCCGTAGCCGGCCTTCTCGAGGGCGTCGTTCAGGTGGATCTCCTCGGAAGTCATGCACTTCGACTTCACGATGGCCTTGGCGTTGGCGTCGGCGGCGATCTTAAGGATGATGGCGCGGGCCTCGGCGGCGTCGCGGGCCCAGTGGACCACGCCGCCGTTGCGCTCGAAGTTCGAGGTGAAGCGCTCGAGCTGGTTGGCCAGGTCGTTGACCGCCGTCCACTTCGCGAGGGAGGCCGCATCGCGGGCGCGCTCCCAGTCGCGAAAGCGGGCCTTCTGGAGGTCGCGGTTCAGGTAGTAACCGCCGAGGGCCTTGCGGATGAAGGCGCGCTGGTCGCCGTCGGCCGCGTTGACCGTGGCGTCCTTGAGGAAGATGGACTTCGCGTCGGACATGGGCTCAGGCCTCGTGGGCGAGGACTTCCGCGAGGTGCAGCGGGAGGATGGGTTTGCCTTCGCGGGAGAGCCAGCCGCCGATCTGCAGCAGGCAGGAAGGGTCCGAGGAGACGACGTAATCGGCGCCGGTCCGGGCCAGCGCGCCGCCCTTCACCTGGACCATCGCGGTGGAGATCATCGGGAACTTGGCGGAGAAGAGGCCGCCGAAGCCGCAGCACGACTCCGCCTCCTCGGTCTCGATCAGCTCGAGGCCCTTGACGGCGCGCAGCAGGCGGCGGGGCTCCTCCTTGAGGCGCAGCTCGCGCAGGGCGTGGCAGCCGTCATGGAAGGTGACCTTCTTCGCGAAGGTCGCGCCGACGTCGGTGACGCCCAGTTTGTTCACGAGGAACTCCGCGAACTCGAAGGTCCGGCCGGCGAGGTCGGCGGCCGCGGCCGCGTGCGGCGTGTCCTTGAGGAGTTCCGGGTAGAACTTCTTGATCATCGCCACGCACGAACCGGAGGGGCCGACGACCACCTCGGCGCCGCGGAAGACCTCCAGGGTGCGGATCGCGCCGCGGCGGGCGACGTCCCACTGGCCGGAATTGAAGGAGGGCTGGCCGCAGCACGTCTGCTCCGCGCGGAACTCGACCTGGTGGCCGAGCCGCTCCAGCACCTTGACCGTCGCCAGACCGACCTGGGGGGTCAGTTGGTCGACGAAACAAGGGACGAAGAGGGCGACGCGCACGGGATCAGCGCAGGAACGCCTCGTGGAGGCCGCCGTCGACGGTGATGACCTGGCCGGTCGTCTTGCTGAGGCGATTGGTCACGAGGAGGAAATAGGCTTCGGCCTGGTCGGCGGGGGTGATGGGGTTCTTGGTCAGGGTGCGATCGGCGTAGAAGCGGGAGAGCTTCGTCGTCAGCGAATCGGTCGCCTCATCATCGGTGTA
>JBIISU010000199.1:0-3068 GCA_044340815.1 Opitutales bacterium
CACCTTGCCCAGGCGGGCGCCGTGGGCGGCCAGCGCCGCCTCGGCGGCGGCGAGGGCGGCCGGCGTCAGGGCATCGACGGTCAAGACATGCCGGTCGCGCCGTTCGAGCACATCCTCGACGGCCCCTTCGAGCACGAGGCGCCCCTTGTCCATGATCGCGACGCGATCGCAGACCTGCTCGACCTGGCCGAGCAGGTGCGAGCAAAGCACCACGGTCTTCCCGCGGGCCCGCATGGCCTCGATGATGCGGCCGATGGCGCCTGCGCCGACCGGATCGACGCCCGCGGTGGGTTCGTCCAGGATGACCAACTCGGGGTCATGGACGATGGCTTGGGCGAGGCCGATGCGCTGGAGCATGCCCTTGGAATAGGTGCCGACGAGCCGACCGGACGCCTCGCGCAGGTCGACCAAGGCGACGGCTTCGTCGACGGCCGCCTCCACGCGACCGGCGGGCACGCCGCTCAAGTGGGCGCAGTAGCGCACCAGTTCGCGGCCGGTGAGGAACTTATGGAAGTAAGGCGCCTCCGGCAGGAAACCGGTCCGGGCGCGCGCCGACGCGGTGGCCGACGGTTGCCCGAGGATGGTGACCTCGCCGGCGGTCGCCGGCAACAAACCCAAGACCACCTTCAGGGTCGTGCTCTTGCCGCAACCATTCGGACCGAGCAACCCGAACACCTGTCCACGCGGAATGGACAAGGACACGTCATCCACCGCCCGCAACTTGACCCCCCGGAGCCCGACGCGGAAGTCCTTGGTCAGGTGACGTACTTCGATGGCCGGGCCGTCGATCATCGCCGGATCGAGAAGTCGGACGTGGTTCGGACGCCGGCGAAATCCCGGACTTCGGTCGAGCGAATATGTCCGTCCATGGTCATGGCCAGCTGCTCGGTGTAGGCCTCGACCTCCTGGCCGGCGCCTTCGATATGCAAGTAGACCCTCCCATCGGGCAGGTTCTGGACAAAACCGGTGACGTCGTAACCCCGGGCCACGTTCAGGGCTTGGGCGCGGAAACCGACCCCCTGGACGCGCCCCGTATACCAGACTTCACGATGGGAGACATGGGTTGACATCGCCGTAACTTATGGAAATGTTCTTCACTCCCCTCATTCACAGCAACCGCAATCTGACCATGAACCTCCCCCTCGCCGTATTTGACGGCCCAGTCATCTGGGTTGTGCTCTTCGTTGTTCTGCTCCTTTTCGGCGGTTCGAAGCTGCCGGAACTCGCCCGCGGCATGGGCAAGGCCAAGCGTGAGTTCAAGAAGGCCTCCGAAGAGGTCGAGGACGAGGTCCGCAACGCCGTGCACGAAGACGAGGTCCGCAAGGCCCGCCTGAAGGCCATCGAGGAAGAGGAACGCGCCCGCATCCGCGCCAAGATCGAGGAAGAAGAGCGCGCCAAGCGAGCCCAAGACGGCAAGCAAAACTGATACCCCAGGGGGCCGGCCAACGGCCCCTTCTTATTTCCAGGCATGTTCACGGGTCTCGTCCATTCCGCCGGTCGCATCGTCGAACTCACTCCCCGACCCCTGGGTGGTTTGCGGTTCACGGTCCAGTCGCCCCTTTTCGCCACCGCCAAAGCCGGCGATAGCATCGCCCACAATGGCTGCTGCCTGACGGTCACCGACCCGTCCGGCGACCGGGCCTCCTTCGATCTCCTCGCCGAAACCCTCCGGCTCACCAACCTCGGCGACCTCAAGGTCGGCGACCTGGTCAACCTCGAACCTAGCCTTCTTCCGACCGACCGACTCGGCGGCCACTTCGTCACGGGACACGTCGACGCCTGCGGCAAGATCGCGTTCCTCGGTCAGGATGGCGCCGACTGGCGGTTCGACGTCGAAGCCCCCGCGGAAGTCCAGGCCCACGTGGTCAAGAAAGGGTGCATCGCGGTGGACGGCATGTCCCTCACCGTGGCTGACCTACTGCCGAACGGCTTCCGTATCTGGCTCATCCCCCACACGCTGGCGGTGACGAACCTCGCCCAACGCCGGGCCGGGGACCGGGTCAACCTCGAGTCGGACTTGCTCGCGAAGTACGCCGCGAAGTTGCTCCGCCGGGAGTAACCCTTACCGACCCGAGAGGGCGTCGAGTCGCTCCTGAATGCGCGCCGCCACGACGGCATCGTCGTCGTCGCGGGCCGGACACGGAATATCCTCGAAGCGGACGTCGACCCGCGAAAACGGGAGCGGCAGCGCAAAACGATCCCAGTTACGCAGCCGCCAGCAACGCGAATATTCCAACCCCATCAGGATGAGCGGGCGGCCGGTCAATTTGGCCAAGGAGACCACCCCTGGCTTGCAGACCCGGGCCGGCCCTTTGGGACCATCCGGCGTGACACCGGCGTGCTCCCCCGCCCTGACGACGCGGGTGAGGGTCATCAGCGCGGCGGCGCCACGCTTGCTCGAGGAACCGCGCACGGCCTTGAGCCCCATCAGGCGAAAGAAGGCGACGAGCCAGCCGCCGTCCTTGCTCGTGCTGATGAGCGCATTGATCGGGCGCCGGAAATGCCGGCGGGCGACCAGGCCGGAGACGAAGAGCCGGTCATGCCAGAGGACGATGATCCGGCCGCCGTCGGCATCATCGATGGCGGCGCGGTTGGAACGGATCCGCAGGGTCGCCAACCAAAGCCGCAGCAACAAGGCGAACGGCGCGACCCAGAGCCAATGGTACCAAGGCACCACGGCGGGGGTTTCAGGAAGCGCTGTGGCCAGGTCCGACACGCCCCCACTTACGCACCACCCGGACCGAAATTCAAACACTTACCGCAAACCCAGCGCCTGCCGGATCGCGGGTCGGGCGAGCAGGTGGATCAGCGGGAGGGAAAAAAGCCCCGGCTGCGACGCGACCCAGGCCGCGACTTCCCCGGGGTGGCGCCAGAGCACGGCATCGACCTCGAACGGGGCGAGGATGCAGGGCTCGGCGGGACGGCGCAGCACGTAGGAGCGGACGAATTCCCGGCCCAGTTCCTCGTGCTGGGGCGCATAATCGACCTCCTGCAGCTCCGCGGGCGCGACCCGGACGCCGAGTTCCTCAGCGAGTTCGCGTACGGCAGCCTCCACGTAGGCCTCGCCG
>JBIISU010000018.1:0-10519 GCA_044340815.1 Opitutales bacterium
ACTCCACAACCGCGGCACGCGCCGCCTGGCCGACGGCGACCTCGCCGGCGCCGAGGAGGCCCTGCGCGCGTCGCTCGGCCGCGACGCCGACGACCTCCGTCCGCCGGCCTTGCACAACCTCGGGCATGTGCGCTTCGGCAAGGGGCTCGCCACGCTCGGGGGCAAGACGACCGGGGACGTGACGGAACTTTCCATCGCCCGTTCCTACCTCGAGGCGGCCGACGCCGACATCCACGACATGCAGGACCAGATCACCCTGCTCGACCGGGCGAAGGCCGCGAACAAGGAGCCCGACTACGTGCCGGCCGTGGCCGCCCTCGGCCAGGGCATTGACACCTACCGCACCGTCAAGAAGCTCATCCCGAAGGAGGAGGCCATGCTCGCCAAGCGCGCCGGGGTCGTCGCGGCCTGGACCCGTTCCGTGGGCGACTTCCGCGGCGCCCATGAACTCGACCCGCGCGACGCCGAGTCGCGGGCGAACGCCGACGCCATCGACGAGCTGCTCCGCGCGCTGGCCCGCGAGACCCGCGAACTCGCCGAGGCGGTGGAGGCCCAGCGCCGCAAGCAGGACGAGCTGCGCGAGGTCATCAAGGAGCTGATCAAGCGCATCCCCGACGACAAGCTGCCGCAGAACGCGGAAGGCGACGGCGAGGACGACGAGAATTTCCTGCCCGAGGACCGGCAGAAGCCCGGCTCCGGGAGCGGGAAGCGCGAACCGAAGTCCGGCGAGGAGCAGAAGATGACCGAGCAGGAGGCCCGCGGCGCGCTCGAGGGCCTCAAGAACGAATTCGGCCGCAAGATGCCCGCCGGCGACAAGCCCGGGGCGGACGGCGGCGGCAAGGCCGGCAAGCCCGACGCCAAGAAAGGCAAGGATTACTGAGATGACGGCCCGCTGCCTCCGCCTGCTCGCCTGCCTCCTCGCGTTCACCTGCGCGCGGGCCGAGGACTACGTGAGCTGGGAGATGACCCCGCCGGTGGCCGGCCCGGGCCAGCCCTTCAAGCTGCAGGTCCGCATCGAGTCCGACGTCATCCTCGGCCCGGCGGACCGCGTGGGCCGCGAGCTCAAGCCGCCGAAGGGCATGGCGCTGCGCTTCTCCGGCCAGCTCTTCCGCTCGAACACGACCGAGGCGACCCTCAACTTCTCCGGCGTCGCGCCCGAGGAGGAAGGCGCCCACGTCATCCCGGCCTTCAACATCCGCTTCCCCGCCAAGCTCATCAAGGTCCCCGCGATGACGGTGAACGTGAGCGCCGCGACCGGCTTCCGCCGCGAGGGCCAGGCGCGCGCGGAGCTGGTGATGCCGGTCCGCACCTACTACGTCGGCGAACGCATCCCCGGGGCGATCCTCCTGAAGGGCAGCGAACAGGAGATGGTCAACGGCTCCTTCGGGCTGGAATGCGAGGCCGAAGGCTTCACCTTCCAGCAGGTCGGCGCCCGCAACGAGGAATTGCCCAACGGCCAGGGGATCCAGACTGGCTTCGAACTGACGCCGCTGCGGACGGGCACGAGCGACGTCGTCATCAACGGCATCATGCTGGTGAACACCGGCGGCCTCGGCGGCTTCACGGCCGGCGGCCGCGACCGGCCGTTCACCTTCCGGCGCAAGGTCACGATCGAGCACGTGCCGGAGACCGGCCGGCCGGCGGAATGGACCGGCGCGATCGGCCGCTTCCTCGCCGAGTCCGTGAGCGTCTCCAACGCGAAGCCCGAGGTCGGCGAACCGATCCGCCTGCGCGCGATCCTCGCGGGCGAAGGCAACCTCGACCGCATTCTCCCGCCCGAACTCGGCGGCAACGAGACGTGGGACGTCGTCCCGGGCAACGACCGCCGCTTCCGGCGCGCGGAGGACCAGCGTTCGTTCACCTACACCTTGGTCCCCCGCCTCCCCGGCAAGCACTTCACCCCGGCGATCCGCTTCGCGGTCTTCGACCCCGAGACGCGGACGTTCCAGCGCTTGGAGTTCGCCCCCCAGGAAGTGACCGTCACGGGCAACGCGCCGGCGAAGGTCGAGCTCGTGTCCGTCGATCCGGGCGCCGCCGCCGGCACGCCGGCCGCCAAGGCGCTCACCGGCCTCGCGACGCCCGAACCGCAGGTCCGCGGCCTGCTCGACCCCGGCGCGAAGGTCGTCGCGCCGCTCGCCGCGTCGCGGCCCTTCTGGACCACGAACCTCACGCTGCTGTCCTTGAGCGCGACGCTCTTCGCGGCCGCGGCGGGGAGCGCCTACCTGCTCGCCCACCCGGAGATCCTCCGGCGCGCCCGGGCCCGGCGCGAAGTGCGCGCCGCCCGCCGCGCGGCCCAGGCCGCGGCCGATGAGGCCGGGTTCGCGGTCGCGTGCGTCCGCGGCCTGCGCGCCGGGTGCGCCCCTTGGCTCGAGGCGGCGCCGGAAGCCTTGACCCAAGGCGACATCCGCCGGGTCCTGCCGGCGGCCGACGCCGCCGCGCTCGACCGACTCTTCCGCCGGGCCGATGGCGCCAAGTTCGGCGCCCCGAGCGACGCCACCCTGCGCGCGGAGCGACCCGCGCTCCTCGCCCTCCTCGCCGAACTGGAGGCGCGCCTATGAGGACCTTCTGGCTCTTGCTCGCCGGCCTGCTGGCCGGGCCCGCGCCCGCCGCCGAGGTGGACGCGGGGCAGGCGGCCTACGCCGCCGGCGACTTCGTGGGCGCGATCGAACGCTGGCAGGCCCAAGTCCTCGCCGAAGGCGCGACCGCCGGCCGCCTCGCCGCGCTCGGCAACGCCGAATGGAAGCTCGGCCGCAAGGGCCGCGCGATGGTCTGCTGGGAACGCGCCCTGCTCCTCGACCCCCGCAACGCGGTGGCGACGGCCGGCATCCGCCACGCGCAATCCGCCGGCGGCGTCGAGCGGCCCGCCCTGACCTGGGCGGAGAACTACGCCGCCTTCCTCGGGGCCAACGCTTGGTTGGTCATCGCCACCGCGGCTTTCTGGGTCGCGCTCCTCGGGCTGCTCATCCCCCGTCTCCGCCGACGGGCGCCCTCCGAACGGCAGGAGAAGATGGTGGTCGCGGCGGCCACCGTCTTCCTCCTCTCGCTCCCCGGCCTCTGGGGCGGCCACCTTTACGCCCGCCGGGCGGTCGTCCGCCAAAGCGAGGTCTCGCTGCGGTTGACGCCGACGGCCCGGGGCGAGGCGATCGTCGGCATCGCCGAAGGCGACGTGGTGCGGACGGATCGTCCCTTCAATGGCTACGTGCGCGTGACCACGGCCGACGGGAAGCATGGCTGGCTGCAGGCCCGCGAGATCGAAGCCCCTTGGGGCGGCGGCCTCCCGGCCAACCTGGACACCCCGCCGACGCCCTGAGCCCTTTCGCTTGGACAAAGCGGAGCGGGGCGGTTGGATGATGCCGTGCGCATCCTCGACCGCCACGTCCTGACCGAGACCGCCCTGGCGGGCGGGATGGCCACGGGGGCGTTCCTGTTCGTGATGGTCGCGGGTAATTTCCTCCAGCAGGTCGCCGGGGCGATCGCCACCGGCCGCGTCGACGGAGCGCAGGGATTGGAGATGGTCATCCTGCTCTTCCCCGGGGTGACGCCCTACGCCTTGCCGATGGGGATGCTGGCCGGCGTGCTGATGGCTTTCGGGCGGATGGGCGCCCAACACGAGATCACCGCGATGAAGGCGAGCGGCCGGGGGCTGGTGCGCATCGCGCGGCCGGCCTTGCTCCTCGCCGCCGCGCTGGCGGTCTTCTCGGCCTGGCTGAACCTCGAGGTGGCCCCCGCGGCCAACGACCGCTACCACCGCATCCTCTCCGGGTCGGCCCGCGACAACCCCGCCGCCATCGTGACGCCGGGCCAGATCAACCGCCGGATCCCCGGCGTGATCCTGCGCGCCGCCGCCCGCGAAGGCGACGTTCTCCGCGACTTCTGGCTCTGGCGCGTCGACGCCAACGGACGCCTCACACAATCGATCCACGCCCAGGAAGCGCGCCTGACGGCCACCGAGTCCGCGGACGGCAAAGCCGTGCTGCGCGTCACGCTGACCGAGGCCCGGATGGAATCCCGGGCGCCCTCCGAAGCGAACCGCAACGCCCCGGCCGCGTTCGCCATGGCGAAGGCGACCACCTTCGAATTTCCGGCGGGGGCGGTCTTCCAGGATGGCGCCGTGACCCGGAAGCTCCGCTGGCTGACCTTGGGGGAACTGCTCGAAGCCATCGAACACGGCTGGCAAGTGACGCCGACCACCCCGCCCGCGGAGGTGGCGCGCAGCCGGATGCAGGCCAGCACGCAGCTGATGTCGCACCTCGCCTCGGCGTTCTCGATCTTCACGCTGAGCCTGCTGGCGGTGCCCCTCGCGGTCCGGGTCGGGCGCTCCGAGACGTTCGTCAACGCGGTCGTCGCCCTGCTGGTCGCGCTGAGCTATTACCTGCTGTCGGAGATGGCCAAGGCGGTGAAGGACCCGGCCTTCCGGCCCGACCTGCTGGTCTGGCTGCCCAACCTGGTCGTGTTGGCCTTGGCGGTCGTCCTCCTCCGCCGCGCGTCGCGCCACTGAGTCCTCAGCGGTCCCGCCGGTACCAGGCGAAGAAGGCGAAGCCCATGTTGAGGAGCGAGAAGACCTCGTTGAAGGCCTTCATGATGGAGGCGCCGAGGATCATGTCGTCGGCGGCGCTCAACCCGGAGATGCGCGGGGCGAGCCGGTAGGTCTCGTAGATCGGGTGGTTGCCGAAGATGAGGGCCAGCCAAAGGGGCAGGTCGGCGACCATCAAGGCGAAGGCGTAGAGGATGGCGGCCCCGAAGCCGATCCGGGGCAGGACCGTGGAGCGGGAAAGCAACGGCCAGACCATCAGGATGGCCGGCAGGAACATCGACCAGTGCTCGATGATGTGGAGCGGCCGGCTCCGGAGCGCGGCCTCGTAGAGTTCGGGGAAGTGCCAGAGGATGAAGATGCCCGAGAACACCACGCCGGCGGTCACCGGATGCACCAGCCGGCGCAGGACCGCGGTCACGCGCGGGTGCGCGCGGAGGAAGGCATCGGTCATCTCCGGCGGCAACCCGAGCACGATGAGCGGCGCGGCGATGTAGATCAGCAGCATGTGCTGCAGCATGTGGGCCGAGAGCAGGAAGGCTTCGCCGAGCTGGTCCAAGGGCGAGCCGACGGCGAGGTAGGCGACGGCGACGCCCGCATGGAAACTGACCGCGGAGCCGACCGGGTAGGCCATGCCCGCGGGAGCCCAGCGCGAGCGGCCGGGACCGACCGCCAACGCGTAGAGCCAGGAAGCGCCCACGACCACGAGCAGCAGGAGGGGCTCGGTGTGCCAGTGGAGCGGGATGTTCATCGCCCCTTACTTATCCAGTCCGGATCGGGCTCGCAAGCCAAGGGCGAGAACCAATGCTTGGCGCGGGCATGGGCGCCGAGCGGGGTGCCCTTGAAGCGGGTCGCCAGGAGCCGATAATAGGGCTGCGCGGCGGCGGGCTCCATGTATTTGAGCAGATTACCGGCGAATTGGAGGATCTGGGCGCCGGCCTGGTCGTCGTCGGGCAGGAGCTCCGCGGCCTGGAGCGCATGGCGGGCGACCGCGTAGCGGGCGGAGCGGTGGGCGCGGTCCGGGCGCGCGAGGTTGGCGGCGATCCAGGCGTTCACGCGGGCCTGCTCATCCGCGCCGGGCGGGGCGAGCAGCGACTCGGCTTCGTCCCCGATCGGCCGGATGCGCACGCGCGGGAGTCCGCCCGCATCGTGCCAATGCAAAGGCTTCGCGTCCGCGTCGTCGTCGGAGAAATCGAACCCACTCGACCAATCCGGACCGAAGGTGCAGAACTGCGCGGCGTCGTCCAATTGACTCAGCACGAGGGCCGCCCGCCAATAGGCATCGGCGCGGACCCGCTTGGCTTGGGCCTGATCCGCCGCGCGGGCCATGAACTCCAGGTACTGCGCGACCGCCGGACGGACCTCCGCCGGGTAGTACGGCAAGGCCTCGGCGACCCGCCCGGTGCGGAAAAGCCGGCGGGCGAGCAGGTGGCGGATCGATTGGGCCGGCGGCAAGGGCGTGCATTCCGCCGGCTCCTCGTCGATCCGGAACTTGACGCGCTTGGCCGTGGGCTTGGTCGCCGGGGCATCCTCCGGCCAGGCCCGGTCGACGTAAGCCTTGAGTTCGTCGATCCGCAGGACGCACTCGGCGACGTAGGCGTAATCCTTGGTCTGGTCCGTGCGGTAGAAATGATCGAGCGCCTCGACGTAACGGCCTTGCGCCAGCAGCAAGGTCGCCAGCTCCGAGCGCGCCTTGGCGAGCTGGCCCGCGGCGGCGTCCGGCAACTCGAAGCGGTAGGCCGGCAGCTCGGCGGGGTTCGCGCCGTGCGTCCGGTCGTCGAAGTCGTAGAAATAGACGCCAAGGCTGAAGCGACGCGCCTGCGGCCGCAGGAGCGCGCCCAAGGTGGCGGTCGCCTCGGCCGGGCGACCGGCGCGGAGGTCGAGCCGGGCCCGCAGCAAGGTCGCCAACGGGTCCCCCGCCGGCGCGTCGCGCAGCGTGCGGGCGCAGAGGTCCCAATCGCCGACCCGGTACGCCAGGGCGGCGAGCCGCACGGCGTCGGCGGAGAAATCGACCCGGGCGGCGCGCAACGCCTCCAGCCAGGCGCGGGCATGGGCCACCAAGCCGTCGAGGGCGAAGGGCGACGTCCCCTGCCGGCTCCGGCCGCCGCCGGACAAGTAGGCCGTCATCAGGCGACGCAGTTCCGGATCCCGCGCGCATTCGGCGAAATCCTCCGCCTCGGCGGCGTCGCGGAGCAGCAGGAAGATCGATTCGTCCGCGGAAGGCTCGCCGCCTTGGCGCTGCGCGAGGTAAATCCGCAAGGCCTGGCCGAGGTCGGCCTCGCCCAAGGCGCGCAGACGCGGCAGCGGCAGGACCGCGCAACGCAGGTGGGCGAGCCAACCTTGCGCCGCGAAGGCGACGCCCCCGACGTCGGGTCGGCCGTCCTGGACCGCGGCGCCCACGGCGAGGAGATCGGCGCGGATCGCCGCCAACGCTCGACGCAGCGCGGCGTCGTCCGCGGCGGCCTTGTCCAACTGCAGCATCCGGAGACGGGCGCGCCGAAAATGGGCGATCGCGGTCAAGTGGCTCCGCTCGGCGGGCGGCAAGGCCAGCAGTTCGTCGCAGAGCGTCAGGCCGTCGGCGGGGGCATAGTCGAGCGAACGGAGGTAGAGGCGGAACTCCGCGGGCAATGGCTTCACCGCGGCGGCGTAGGCGCCCGCGAGGCCCGCCAAGTCCTTCTCCGCGAAGCGCTGCGTCCGGACGGCGCGCGGCGGGAAGACGATTTCCCGACCCTCGACGACGAGTTTCCACGGGCCGTCGGCCGCCAACTGGTAGACGCCGCCGGCGTCCGCGAGCCGCGCGGCGAGATGCAGCGCGACGGGACGGAGGACCTGCTCCCGGCGCGCCGCGGTCCAACCATCGGTCGCGCGCCGGAGCTCGGCCAGCAGGGCTTCGCTCACCGCGACGCGCGCCGCCGCGGGTTCATGCGCCTGCGCGAACCGCGAAACCGGCTCCGCGCCCCCGCGCGCCGGACCATGGTACGCGATCAGGTCGGCCTGGAAATCGGTCTCGAAGGGACGGCTGAGCGCGGCGTCGCCGGCGACCAGGCCCTCGTCGGGCGCCCAGCCGCTGCAGGCCCAGGCGGCGGCGAGGCCGGCGACCAGGCCGATCCATCCAAAGGTGCGCTTCGTCATCGGCGTAAACGGAACTAACTTACGGACCGGGCGACCGATGGGAATCGAAATCCGGACCGGGTTATTCGCCGGGGAGCCGGACGGAGAACGGACGAGCCTCGGTGAGCCGCACCCAGCCGACGACCCGGCGCTCGCCCGGGGCCAGGAAACCCGACCGCGGGTGCGGACGGAAAGTCACGGCTTCGGGGCCGGAGGCCGCGACCCAGTCCGCCGTCGCATCGGCGCCCAGGGCGCGCGTGCCCCGCCAGGCGACCTCGATCGCCGGAAGCGGCAGAGGCTGGCCCGTGGGGTTGACCACCGCGACGTCCGCCAGGGCGCCTGCGACCTTCAGTTCCGGCGTACACGCGTTCGGGATGCCCTGACCGGCCATCACCTGCGCCCAGCCGGCCATCGTCCAATTCTGGCGGTCGCCCGGGAACGGCAGGCGGAACCAGTCGACCCCGAGGACAAGCGCGTGCCGGCGGTCCTCGAGTCGGCGCAGCAACCCGACCACTTGGGCGGGATCCGCGGGCAGCACCTGGGTGCGGGCCGTTCCCGCGGGGAGATCGGCGGATTCCGCGCGCACCCCGAGGTAGGCCCCGGCCGACGAATAGCACGCGAGGTAGGCGTAGGTCGGCAGGGCCACGCGGAACGGACGGCCGAACGACTCGGCGTGCTCGACCCAGCGGAGGGCCTGCGCCTCCGCGAACAGCGGGGCAGGCTGGGCCAAGTTCGGCCGCTCCGTGCCGTGCAGCTGCAAGGTCCAGCCATCGGCCGCGGCGATCAGCCGGGCGAAGCCGGGCTCCTTCAGCCAGGTCGGCAAGGCGGTGACGGTCACGCGAACCTCCGGCCAAGCGCGCTTCGCCGCGGCGATCCGCTCGGCGTAGGCGGGAAGCAGCCGCGAGGGGCAATCGAAGTCGACCTGGACGCCCGCGACGTTCACTCCCGCGGCACGGGCCTCGTCCCATCCTTGCCGCAGGAGCGTCAAACCTTCCGTGAGGTCCGGTTCGGCCGGCCCGCCCAGGGCCTGCCGGGTCCCGATGCGCACCGAGAGCGACAGGGCCTTGGCCGTCGCACGCAAGGCCGACCAAGGCGGATGCACGCGCCGACCGCTCGGCCCGAGGCCACATTCGCCGACCAAGATGTTGAGCTCGGTCAGGCCCGCGGGCCATGTGCGGTCCGCGAGCGAGGCGACGGCAACGGGGTCCCACCCCTGCCGCCACACGTAGGCCGCGTGGGTCAGGGAAGTCGGACGGGGCGCCGCCTGTTCCCGGCAACCCGCCACCCCGAGGGCGAGGCCGAGCAACAGGGCGGGCCAACGGCTCATGGCCGCGACCTTACGCGAACCACTTCGTGTCGATCCGGTCCGTCGAGAAGAGGACCAGCACCGCGGTGAACGTCGCGAACGCGAGGGCTAGGCCGGCGAAGAACAGCCAGAACAGCAGGCGCGCGTCGTAGATCAGGTGCATGAACCAGAGGATGACCGCGAAGAACTTGACGGCGGACAGGAGGGCGAGGACCCCGAGGAGGACGGCGGCGGGCAGGGGCAGGAAGATCAGCACGATCTCCACCCCGGTGATCGCGGCGAGCCAGAGGGCCAGCGTGATGAAGTGGTGGTACCGCTCCGTCTCGATGGCGATGGTCTTCTGGTCAATGGCAGCGTCGGACATGGTCGTGGGAAGGGTTTATTTGGCGAGGACCGGCAGCCCGTTGCCCCAGATGCCCGAGGGCCCGAGGTACTCGACGAGGTAGACGGCGGTGAAGATGATGATCCAGACGATGTCGACGAAGTGCCAGTACAGGCCCGCGACCTCGACGTCCAGGGCGCCGACGTGGCCGCCGAGCTTGCCGGTGAAACTGTAGAAATACAGCAGCACCAGCCAGAGGATGCCGATGGCGACGTGCGTGCCGTGCGTGCCGGTCAGCACGTAGAAGGTCGAGCCGAGGACGCTGTTCTGGATGGTCAGGCCCTGGTGGTAGAAGTGGGTGAACTCGTAGACCTGGCAGCCCAGGAAGATCAGGCCGAAGAAGATCACGCCCAGGACGTTGCGGCGGAAGGACTTCAGCTCCCCCTTGTGCATGGCCGAGACGGCCAGCGCCATGAGGAAGGAGGACATCAGCAGGATGAACGTCGAGAAGGACGTCAGCTCGATGTTGAAGAGCTTCTGCACGAACTGCTGGTGGCCCTCGGCGTCCGTGAAGCCGGTCGGGTACAGCTTGCGGTACAGCAGGTGCGTCGAGATCAGGGTCCCGAAGAACATGCAGTCGGAAGCCAGGAAGAGCCACATGATGAGCTTCTTGTGGTCGATCCCCGTGGACGTCGGGGCGTGATGGGCGGCGTCTTGCGACATGGTATTTTGAAGGGCGGTGGGTGGGACGGGCGATCAGTGGGCCGTGGGCGCGGCGGCGGGGGCGCCGGCGGGGGTCGGGCTCACCGCGGGGGTCTTCAGCATGTAGCCGCCGGGGCCTTCGAGGGCCCAGAACCAGATGCCGGCGAAGAGGACGGCGACGCCGCCCACGACGATCCAGCCGGCGTGGGGGATGCCCATCGCCATCATCGGCATGCCGAAGCCGATGAAGAGGAAGCCCGCGGCCGCGAGCATCGGCATCCAGGACTGGCTGGGCATGTGGACGCCGGCCTCGCCGCCGTCCGCCTCGTAGGTGATCCGCTTCGTGCCGTGCTTATGCTCGGTGAAGGCGTCGCGGGCGCCGACGACCGGGCTCTGCGCGAAGTTGTACTCCGGCACCGGCGACGGCAGGGACCACTCGAGCGTGCGGCCGTCCCACGGGTCGGAGGAGCACTTCGGGCCCTTGAAGGCGGTGTAGACGAGGTTCGCGAAGGCGGTGAAGACGCCGATGCCGAGGATGAAGGCGCCG
>JBIISU010000200.1:0-3059 GCA_044340815.1 Opitutales bacterium
CATCGCGCGCGGTGGGCTTTTCGGGTTGGTCGCCTTGTAGGCCTCGGCCTCGCGGACCAGCTTGCGGTAGCCCTGCGCGTCGGCGGTGGCATAGGTGCCGATCAAGGATTCCGCGGTGGGCGCGGTCGGGCCGTTCGGCGACTCGATGAGTTCCGTCCAAGGCTTACGGCCTGGTTCTGCGGACTTGCCGCGCGCCGCGGCCAGGAGGTTGGCATAGGTCGCCGCCAAATCGTCGAATTTCTTCGGCAGGGCCTTGGTCAGTTCCGCGCGGAGCAAGGGGTCTATCGCCAGGTCGGACTTCGCCAGCAGTTGGGCGGCGAGGGTCGAGGCGAACTGGTCCTCGGGCGTGGCGGCCAGCCGGGACCAAAGGCCCCAGATCGGGTCGTTCGGCTGCAACCGCGGTTGGACGACCTTCTTCCAGCCGGCGAGCACGGCCGGGTAGAGCGCCAGCCGTTTCGCTTCCTGGTCGGCGTTGAGCTTCGGGTCGGCCAAGGCGCGGCGGAGCAAGGTCAGGTAGGCGGTCGTCTTGGCCGGGCTGAAGGAACCCTCGCGGCGGGACGCCACGAAGTCGGTCCCTTTCTTCTGCAGGCGGGCGAGCTCGGCCTCGAACTCCATCGACTCCTTGGTCGGCGTGAAGGGCTTCAGCAGCGGTTTCTCCTTCGGCTCCTCGGAGGAGCTGAAGATCGCGTGCAGCGAGTAGTACTCGCCCGTCGAGATCGGGTCGAACTTGTGGTCGTGGCAGCGGGCGCAGGCCATGGTCAGTCCCTGCATCCCGCGCATCACGACATCGATGCGGTCGTCGATGATGTCGTGTTGGTTGTTCAGGAAGCGGCGCCCCAACGTCAGGTAGCCGAGCGCGGCGAGGTCGCGGTTGTCCTCGCCGGTCGTCAGGTGGTCGGCCGCGAGCTGGAGCTTCAGGAAGCGGTCATAGGGCAGGTCACGGTTGAAGGCCGCGATGACCCAGTCGCGGTAGGTGTAGGCGTAGGCGTAGCGGCGCTCCTCCTCGAAGACGTAGCCCTTGGTGTCGGCGTAACGCGCGACGTCGAGCCAGTGGCGTCCCCAGCGTTCGCCGAAGGCCGGCGCGGCGAGGAGGCGTTCGACGAGCTTCTCGGTCGCCAGCGGGTCGCGGTCCTGGACGAAGGCCTCGAGTTCGAGCGCCGTCGGCGCCAGTCCCCAGAGCGTCAGGTAGAGCCGGCGGGCGAGCACGTCGCGGGGCGCCTCGGGCGCGAGCGACAGGCCCTCGGCCTCGAGGCCGGCGAGGATGAAGGCGTCGATGGGCGTGCGGATACGGTCGGCGGCGCGGACGTTCGGCACCGCGGGGGCGACGACCGGCTGGAAAGCCCAATGCTTGCGGGGGTCGGCGACGGTGGGCCCGGCCTCCGTCGGCCAGGGTAGGCCTTGCTTGACCCACTCGGTGAGCGCCGCGATCTGGTGCGCCGGGAGTTTCTCGCCTTCGCCGGGCATGGCCTCGACGTCCTTCTGCTTCGTGTGGTTGATCGAGAGGATCAACCGGCTGGCGGCGGGATTGCCCGGCACGACGACGGGACCGACTTCGCCGCCCTTGAGGATGAAGTCGCGGGAGTCGAGGCGCAGGCCCGACTTCTGCTTCTTCGGGCCGTGGCAGGAGTAGCAGTTCTCCGCCAGCACCGGCCGGACTTCCTTCTCGAAGAACTCGCGCTGGGCCAGGGTCGGGGTAGGACCCTCCGCGGCCCCGAGCAGGGGGAGCAGACCAAGGAGGAAAGCGGGAAGCCGAGCACGCATCGTCATTCTATCTAACAAGGGGGTAGGGGGGATGTTCCCTTAAGTACTTGGTCCGCCCAGAAATGCAAAGATTTGCCGCCGAAGTCGGAGGTTTCGGCCGGGGTCGGAAAATCCGCCGCCCGAAACCCCATTTTTCTTCCAACCACGCCCGAATTCGCCTGTCTCAACAGTCTACCCCTCGCCCCCTCATATCTTTATGATGACCATCGCACTCCGCGCCCTCGGCGCGTTCATGTTGTTCGCGGCCGCCGGCCTCTCCGCCGCCCCCGCCGACATCGTCTTCCTGGCTGGCGGCCGGAGCCATGGACCCGGCGAGCACGAGTTCAACGCCGGTTGCCAGCTGCTTGCCAAGGCCATCAACGAGCAGAGCGGTCTCGGGCTCAAGGCCACCGTCGTCTCGGGCTGGCCCAAGGACGAGTCCGTGCTCGACGGCATCAAGTGCCTGGTAATCTACGCCGACGGCACCAGCGTCGTGGGCAAGGGGTGGAAGAAGGTGGATGAATTGGCCAAGAAGGGAACGGGCATCGTCTTCATGCACTACGCCGTCCACCCCGACGCCAAGGAGGGCGAACAGTACTACCGGCCTTGGATCGGCGGCGCTTTCGAGACCGGCTGGTCCGTGAATCCCCATTGGGTGGCCGACCTCAAGGCCCTCCCGAACCATCCCGTCTCCCGCGGCGTGGCGGGCTTGGTCCAGGCTTACGATGAGTTCTACTACCACATGCGTTTCCCGGCGGACCGCTCGAAGGTCCTCGACCTCGTGACCGCGACGCCCACCCGCGCGAACGTCAAGAAGTACATCAACCTCTGGAATCAGCACGGCGTCGAAGGCTTGGACAAGCCGCAGACCCTCATGTGGGGTCTGGAGCGCGCCGATGGCGGCCGGGGCGTCGGCTTCACCGGCGGCCATTACCACCGCAACTGGGCGATCGATGGTTTTCGCAAGCTCGCCCTCAACGCCATCGTCTGGGCCGCCAAGGTCGAGGTGCCGGCGGACGGCGTAAAGTCCGCCGCGTTGACCGAAGACGAGCTCAACGCGAACCTCGACGCCAAGGGCAAGGCCGCCGCCCGCCTGACCGTCCCCCAGGCCGGGGAATTCGCGAAGATTCCCGCCGCGGCGATCCAGGTCGACCGCGAGAAGGGCTTCGGCGCCACCGCCAAGCCGGCGGAGAAGCCGGAGGTCAAGCCGGCCACCCCGGCGCCCAGCGCCGCCAAGGCCGAGGCCGTGAAGCCGCTCGCCCAGACCAAGGACATCACCACCGGCGACAAGCAGCGCCTGACCGAACTCACCGCCGACC
>JBIISU010000201.1:0-3058 GCA_044340815.1 Opitutales bacterium
CTTGTCGGGGATGCCGAACAGGGAGGCGAGCTTGCGCTTCACCGTCGCCCAGAAGCCGATGGGGGCCTGGACGGGGATCACGACGGGCTCGATCTGGATGCGCGGGCGTTCCTCGCGGCGCGGGCGATCCTCGCGACGGGGGCGGTCGCCTTCCGGCGCGCCTTCCTGACGGGGTTCGCGCGGTTCGCGGCGTTCGCGGGGCTCGCGACGCGGGCGACCTTCGAAGGCGCTGCCGTCCGCGGGGATGCCGGGCTGGCGGCCTTCGGGCGCCGGGGCGCCTTCGGCCTGCTCCGGACGGGGCTCGCGCGGTTCGCGGCGTTCGCGGGGCTCGCGACGTTCGCGCGGTTCGCGCGGTTCGCGGTGCGAGGTGCTCGGCTGCTTAGCGCGGTCGCCGGAAAGCGATTCGGTGAGCTCGGCCGGATTCTCGACGACGCCGATGGCGGGGCGGGAGGCCTGGCCGGGAGCGGTCGGGGCGCCGCCACGGGGCGTGCCACGGCGACCGAACTGCTTCGGCGGCAGGATCGTGCCGGGGGCGGCGGCGGGTTCGTTGGTGGCACCGATGACGGACAGGGGAGGAAGTTCCGCGTGGGCGGACTCCAGCTTGGCTTCACGGATGCTCGGGGTGGGGGTGCGGACTTCGTTGGTGACAGCGTCCGCGGCGGTCTGGTGGGAGGAGGCTAGCTCCTGGCCCGGGTTTTCTTCTTGGCTCATGTTTCTTGGGTTGGGGCGGCCTTCGTTTGGGCCGACCGGTGGATGCGGCGCCTCCGGAGTGGGGGCATGCCGCGATGGTTCGGGCCCTTTAGGAATGGAGGACGATCCTCCAAGGGCACCGAGGGACCCTGGGTCGAGGACCCGGGGAAGGTTGTGAATAAGTCGATACGCCCCCCTTCACAACAAGAAACCGCCTCACCGGGCCTCTTCGGTGAATCTTTGTTCACGAATCAGCATGATTTTCACCGTTCCGGGGTAGGAAAGCTTCTCTTCGACGCTCAGGCGGATCCGGCGGGTCAGTTCGGCGGCGGCGGTCTCGTCCACCTTGCCGGGGTCGACGATGACGCGGAGTTCGCGGCCGGACTGGAAGGCGAACGCCTCCTGGACGCCGTCGAAGGACCGGGCGATCTCCTCCAGCCCGCGGGCCCGCTGCACGAAGCCTTCGAGGGTCGAGGCGCGGGCGCCGGGCCGGGAGCCGGAGGCCCCGTCCGCGATGATCACCAGCGGCGCATAGAGGCTCTCGGCATCCACCTCGCGGTGGTGGGCGGCGACGGCGTTCACGACGCGGGGATCCTCCCCCAGTCGCCGGAGCAGCGCGGCCCCGGCCAGCGCATGGCTTCCGCCCGCCTCGGCTTCGATGGCCTTACCGAGGTCGTGGAGCAAGCCGGCCCGCTTCGCCGGGATCGGGTCGATGCCGATCTCCGCGGCGAGCATCGCGCACAGCTGCGCGACCTCGATGGAGTGGGCGAGGGTGTTCTGGTTGGCGGAAAGGCGGAAGTGCAGGCGCCCGAGCAATTCCTCGACGGCCTCGTCCATCGGCGGCAGGCCGAGCCCGCGCACCGCGTCGCGGCCCAGCCGGCGGGCCTGCTTCACCACTTCGTCGGCGGCGGTGCGCACGTTGTCCTCGATGAGCGCCGGGGTGATCCGGCCATCCTTGACGATGCGCTCCAGGGCGATGCGCGCGACCTCGCGGCGCACCGGGTCGAAGCACGAGACCAGGACCTGTCCGGGCGTGTCGTCGATGAGGAGGGTGGCGCCGGTCGTCTGCTCGAAGGTGCGGATGTTGCGGCCCTCGCGGCCCACGATGCGTCCCTTCATCTCCTCGTTCGGGATGAACACCAGCACGGAGGTGGCGTCCTGCGTGGTCTGGGTGGTCAGCCGCTGCATCGCGGAGAGCAATTTGCGCCGCGCATCGTCGGCGACTTCCTGCTCGGCCTGGTCCAGCAGCTCGTGGCGCAGTCGGCGGACCTCCTCGCCCAGTTCCCGCCGGAGGGTTTCGATCGTCAACGCCCGCGCCTGCTCGGCCGTCAGGCCGGCCAGGCGCTGGAGTTCCGCGCCCAGCCGCTCGCGTTCGCGGGCGGATTCCGCGTGCAGGGCCTCGGCCGCCTTCGCCTGGGCGGCGGCTTCGCTCGTCAGGCGGTCGGCCAGGCGCTTCTCGTCCTCGGCCTCGGCCCGGAGCTCCGCGGCCTCCAGGGTGGCCTCGCGGCGGGCCAGTTCGACCTCGGCCCGGAGCTTGGCCTCGCGCAGGGCGCCGCGGCTGTTTTCATGCCATTTGGCGATGGCGTAGGCCGCGATCGCCCCGCAGGAGAAGGTCACGGCGGCGATGAAGCTTTGGTCGGCGGCGGCCGGCATGGTGCGAGCGGGCCCGAAGGCCCGGGGGCACGCTCTGTCCGAAGGCCCGGGGTCGCAAGCCCTTTCGGGAGGTTCGCCTTGCTTCAGCGGCCTTTTCCATGGTTGTCTGGAGGCATGTCCACCCGCTACGACGATGAGCCGCCGACGGCGGCGATCTGGTGGGACAAGTTCGTCAACTTCGCCTGGCGGACGGACTGGACCCAGGTCGTGCTGATCCTGGGCCTCAGCGCCCTGGGGGTCGTCGCGATCTGGTCGGCCGGCGAGTTCCGGCAGAGCGGTTTCTGGCGCTCGCAGATCGTCTTCATCGCCATCGGCTGGGTCGCCTACTGGGTCGTCGCCTCCATCGATTACCGCGAGTTCCTCCGCCACGCCCGCCGCATCTACCTGGCCGGCGTGCTCCTGCTCCTGCCCGTCTCGGTGTGCGCCTTCCTCAAGGTCGACCTGGGCGGCTTCATCCGTAGCATCAACGGAGCCCGCCGCTGGATGGATTTCGGCCCCTTTTCGATCCAGCCGTCCGAATTCGCGAAGGTCTCCGCGCTGGTTTTCATCGCCGCGCTCCTCGCCCGTTCCCCCATCGGTCCCTCCCGGGCCAGCTGGCCCACCGTCCTCAAGGTCGGGTTGGCCGCCGCGGCGCCGTTTGTCTTGATTTTTGTGCAGCCTGACCTAGGGTCGGCTCTCATCTACCTGCCGCTGTCATTTCTCCTCCTCTATGTCG
>JBIISU010000202.1:0-3051 GCA_044340815.1 Opitutales bacterium
GAACGGGCGTAGCCCTCCGGATAGGGGAGGATCCCGGCCAGTTCCCGGCTCTCGGTGTCGTAGAGGAGCACCTGCTTGGGCGAGGCGACCGCGAGCAGCGAAGTCCAGGGACTCGCCGCCAGCGCCGTGATGGCCGTGGTGCGCGGCGTGACGACCACGGGTTCGAGCAGCACGTCGGCCGGCCGGGCCGCGGGGCCGGTGGGCTTGCCGGCGGTGGCGTCGAAGGCGAGGTCGACCTTGGGCTGGCTGGACTTGCGGGCGACGCTACCCTTGGCCTGCAGGAGGCCGCCGGCGATCCACTTCGAGAGCAGGGTCAGGTCCTTGGCGTCGAGCGGCGCGCCCTCGGGGGGCATGAACGGCTCTTCCTTCTTGGCGCTGCAGGTCCAGAGTCGGCTGCCAGCCGGGTTGCCGGCGTCGACCACGGCGCCGCCTCCGCCCCCCGCGAGGAGCGCGGCGTAGCTGGAGAGGTCGAGCCCGCCCTTCTTCTTGTCGGGGTTGTGGCAGGAGAAGCACTTGTTCTCCAGCAGCGGCCGGATGTGGTCGTCGTAGGTGAGCTTCTCCGCCTCCTGGGCGCGGACGGCGCCGGCGAACGCGACGGCCGCCGCGAGCACGAGGAAACGGCGGCTCAACCAGCGGCGCGGGACGGGGACGACGGCGGGCATGGACGGGGCGGCCGGGCTCAGTGGTTGAAGTAGAACTCCTTCGAGTTCATCAGCGCCCAGAACAGGTCCTCGTGGACCGCCTGGCGGTTGGCGGGATCCGCCGCGAGCGACTTGGTCACGGCGGCGACCTCCTCGGCCCGCGGCGCGCGGCCGAAGACCCGCAGGAAGAGCTCGTCCATGATCTCGCGGTCCTGGCGGCCTTCCGCGATCAGGCGCTCGACGACCTTGCCCCGGCGGATGCGGTCGTTGACCGCGTCGCCGTTCATCAGGTGCAGCGCCTGCGAGAGGTTGGGGTCGGTCTTCACCTCGGACGAGGCCACCGACTCGCGCTTCGCCCGGCCGAAGGTGGCCAGGAAGTAGTTGCTCACGGCGCCGTCGGCGATCTGGACCGCGCGGGCGCCGACCGGGAGGCCCTGGAACTTGTTCGGCGTCTCGGTGATCTGGGAGATCGCGTCCAGCAGGACCTCGGCGCGCACGCGGCGGACGGACCCGTGGGCGAAGTTCAGCTTGTCGCCGGCGTTGCTCTCGTTGACCTTGGTGCTGCGCTGGTACGCGGCGGAGGCGGTGATGTCGCGCACGAGCCGGCGGACGTCGTACTTGTACTCCGTCAGGCGCTTCGCCAGCTCGTCGAGGAGCTCGGGGTTGGAGGGCGGGTTCGAGACGCGCACGTCGTCCACGGGATCGACGACGCCGACCCCCAGGAAGTGGGCCCAGATGAGGTTGGCGACGTTGCGGGCGAAGTAGGGATTGCGGGGCGAGGCCAGCCACTCGGCCATCACGCGGCGGCGGTCCTCGCCGGGCTTGAGCTCCGGCGCGTCGCCGCCGAGGAACTTCGGCTTCATGTTGGCCTTGGTCAGGAAGTGCTGCGACTCGCCGGACTTGTTGTTGAAGACGATGACCTCCTGGGGGTCGTCCGTGTTCTTGCGGCCCACCTGGGCGAAGAACGCGTTGAAGCCGTAGTAGTCGTCCATCGTCCACCGGTCGAACGGGTGGTTGTGGCACTGCGCGCACTGGATGCGCATGCCCATGAAGACCTGGGCGACGTTCTCGCTGAGCTTCAGCTTGTCGAGCTCGGTCTGGTAGTAGTTGACGGGCGGGTTGGAGACGGTGCCGCCGCTGGCGGAGAGCAGGTCGACCACGATGCGGTCGATGGGCACGTTGGCGCCGATGCGGTCGGCCAGCCAGTTGTAGTAGAGGAGCGCGTTCTTGTAGAACGGCGGGGCGTTGTTGCCCTGGTTGATGCCGGAGCGGATCTGCAGGAGCTCGGCCCACTTCATGACCCAGAGCTCGGTGAACTCCTTGCGCTGGAGCAGGGCCTCGACCAGCTGGGCGCGCTTGTCGGGACGGGTGTCCGCGAGGAAGGCGCGGACCTCCGCCGGCGTCGGGTAGAGCCCGACCACGTCGATGGTCACGCGCCGCACGTACTCCTCGTCGGTGCAGAGGCCGGAGGGCAGGATGCGGAGCTTGTGCAGGCGCTCGTTGACGGCGCGGTCGATGTAGTTGAACTCGGGGGCGGCGGGGCGGGCGTAGACGAGGTCCTTCGGGATGACGAGCACCTGGGCCGTCACGCTGAAGACGTCGAAGCGGGCGAGGATGAAGGCCGCGCCGCGCTCGCCGGAGCGGACCTTGCCGTCCTTGCCCACCTTGGCGACCGGGTCGTTGTTGGACATGAACAGCGCGAGGTCGGTGACGTCGCGGTCGGTCCCGTCGGAGTAGGTGGCGCGGACCGTGATCTGCTGGGTGGCGTCCACGCCCTCGAGGACGGCCGCCTTCGGGAAGACCTCGATGCCGGTGACCTTCGCGACGCCGGGGGCGTCGTCCTTGGCCCCGCCGGCGATCCATTCCAGGATGGTGCGGTTGTAGGCGGAATCCGGCTCGTACAGCTTGTTGCCCGAGTGGGGGACGGCGCCGACGGCCTTCTCGACCAGCGTGCTTTCCTCGGGGATGGCGAGGTTGATGCGGCGGCCGACCATCTCGCGGGTCAGGCGCACGTAGTCGCCATCGGGATCCATGCCGAAGAGCGAGAGGCGGAAGCCGTCCTTGCCGCGCGCGGCGCCGTGGCAACCGCCCGCGTTGCAGCCGCCGCGCAGGAAGACCGGCATCACGTCGAGGCGGAAGGAGACCGCGCGGTCCTGGGCGCCGTCCTTGACGGTGACGGGCACCCGGGCCGTCAGGCCCCCGAGGGCGGCGACGACCTCCGTGGCGCCGGCGTCGGCGACCGGGCGAAGGACGTCACCGGAGAGCGCCGCCACCTTCGGGTCGGCGACCTTGACGTCGGCGAAAGCCGTGACGTCGCGCGTGGTGGCATCCTTGAAGGTCGCGAAGACGACCAGCCGGTGGGTGTCGCGGCGGGTCTCCAGGCGGACTTCGGGCGGGAAGATCTCGAGCT
>JBIISU010000204.1:0-3018 GCA_044340815.1 Opitutales bacterium
ACCACTGCGCCAGGGCGAGGCGTTTGACGGAGCCGAGGAAGGCGGCCCATGCCTCCACCGAAGTCGAGTTCACGTTGAAGGCGCCATCGTTCAGCAAGGCCGAGGCGGAGCGACGGTGGTCGCCCAGGGCCGCGCGGGAGGCGGGAGCCTCGCCGGCGAAGCGCATCCGAGGGTTCTGCAGTTTGCCGGTCCCCGCCGCGAAATCGTCGAGCACTCCTTCCAGCGTGCGGGTCGACGGGTAGGTCGGGTCAGGACCCTTGGCCTCGGGGTTGGCGGGCGTCGGGGTCGCCGGGCTGGTCGCCGGCGCGAGCCTGGGGGCGGCGCCCGAAAGGAAGAAACCATCCCAGAGCGCGGCGTTGAGCAGGTAGGGGGCGTCGTATTCCGTCCAGCGATCCGCCGTCGTATGTGTCGCGATGGGGTCGACTTGCGGGTGCGCGAAGCTGTTACCGACGCCGTAGAGCGGTTGTTGGTCGCGGACGTGGAAATTGGCGTGCGCATACTGTCCGAGCGAGGTGGGCGGGGTCAGCGGGACTTCGGTGTGGATCGACGCGAGGCTGCCGTCGGCTTGGTTGCTGAAGCCTCCGTAGGTGAGCGGTGTGGCGCCGCCCGGCGACTGCAGGAGGTTGAGCCAGGCGTTCATGCCGCCGGTCGGCCGCGTCACCCTGAGCCGGAAACTCGGCGAGGCGCCTCCGAAGCCCGCCCCCTCCGCGCCGGAACTGCGGCCCGCGCCGTCCGCCCCGAGCATCGCGGCCAGGGGGTTCGAGTGGCTGAAGAGCGGGTAGTTGCCGGCCGCATCGGGGGGGCGTCCCGACGTGGCGACGGCGTTTTCGCGGACGGTCTTCGCCGACATCTCGATCGCGGCGATGATCAGGCCTGGTTGGTGGATCCCCGGCGCCGGGGATTTCTCCGGGGTCTGGGCGACGATGTCGCCGACGTTGAGCGGACCCGGCAGGCCGGCGCGGGCGTCGATGCCGCGGAAGGTCAGGACGCTGTGCTCGCTGGAGCGGTTGTAGAGGTCGAAGGCCGGGTAGGCGTTGCCGGGCAAGCCGATCGTGCTGGCGGCGGGGAACTTGAGCATGTCCCCCGGCCAGCAGGTCAAGGAGGTGCGGACCGTCAGCTTGCCGTCGGGGATGATTTCGAAGGTGAAGCTATCCGAGGGTGGCCAGCCGAACTCGGGAGGGTAGAGGAAGGGGTTGAAGTAGTACCACTTGAAGCCGGGCCAGAGGGCGCTCCAGTCGACGTTGTCATCCGAGAAGCCGCCTTGGTAGTTGAACGCGTTGCCGAGCTTCACCACCCGCGACCAGGGCGAACGCGCCCCGGTGGTCGGCGTGTAGACCCGCCGCTCGCCCGGCAACAGGGAGATCTGGTCGATGTAGACGCGGAAGAGGTCGGCGTCGTTGATCGCCCGCGGGTCCGCGAAACGGTAATAGTCTCCGAGGTTCTTCTCGTAGGTGAAGCTCAGGGGTGCGGGTTGGATTTCGTCGTAGGGGTTGTCGCGGGCGTAGACGAAGGTTCGGCGGGTGACGCGGAAGTTCCACCGGTCCCAGTCGGAGAACGTGAGGGCCAGGGCGGAGTCGCCCGGGGTGGGGCGGAGCGAGAGGGCCACGTTGTAGGGATTGTGCAGCACCACCACCGGGGTCAGGCTCAGGTAGACCGTGACGCCCCGGCGCGTGGTCTCCTTGATCAGGTTGAAGACGAGGAACACCCTTTCGACGTAGGGGGCGACCGCGCAGTTGAACGGGCGCGGGATCGGGGCGGCGGGCAGGTTCCAGCCGGACTCCACGATGCTCCCGACGTCGGTCACGTTCGGGTTCAGCGTCACGCGGTCGCCGGAGTAGGTCGCCGCGTAGAGGTAGTTGCGTTGCTTCACCGTGGCGTCGTTGCCGTTGTCCGGGTGGGGGTAGAGGTTCCCGGCGTTGGGGAAGAAGGTGCGGGCGTTGAGCGTCGGGATGCCCCCGACCCAACCGACCTGCTTATAGAGGCGATGGTAGTCGCGCAGCGCCCACCACGTGGGCCCCCGGAGCTCGCCCGAGGGGGTGGTGCGGTTGAAGATGGGGCTGGTGGGGATGGTGCGCCCGTTGATCGGCGCGGTCATCTTGAGGTTCGCGAAGCCCGCCTCGGTGCTGGTCGCCGGGGCCGAGGTGCCGCCGGCGAACTCGGTTCGGGCGAATTCCGCGTCGCTGAGTTCGAAGGCGAGGGAAAGGTCGCGCCGAAGTCCGCCGTGGGCGGCGTCGGCCAGGACGCCGGCGGCCGTGGTCGTCACGTCGTGGAAAAGGCGTCGGGTCGCCACGGGGTCGGCGGCGAAGCCGGTGAGCAAGGCGAGGTCACGGGGGCTCGTCAGTGCGCCGGCCTGCAGTTCGTCGGTCGCCTCGCCGCCTTTGACCAGACGGAGTCCAGGTGTGGCGGCGCTGCGGAGCGCCGCGCGGGCGAGGTTGTCGGTGCTGGGTCGCGCGGCGCGCGGTTCCTCGAGGTTGATGCGGGCCTTCACGCCTTCGTCGCCGATCCAGTAGGCGAAGCTGCCGAGGCGACGCTCCGCCCCGTTGGCTTCCGGTTCGATGAGGTGCAGCTTGGGGCGGACGACGAACCCGCTGGGCTTGGAGCCGATGGGGTCCGCGGGGCCGACGCTCTCGGCTTCGGTGGCGCTGCCCGGCCCCACCAGGCGGATGTAGCCCAGTTCATTCCAGCGGGCGGCATGGTCGACTTCCCAGGGCAAGGCATAGCCGGTCGGGTAGGCCTGGGCGGGCGCCAAGGCGTCCATTCCGGAGAGGGGCTCGGTCTGCGCCAACGGCGCAACGGGATTTTCCCCGGATACCAGCCAGCTGGGCGGTTGGTTGGGGCGGTCGGTGCGCCAGACGCCGGTCCACATGGGATTGCGTACATTGGCGATGGTCGCGTCGGGTTGGGTCAAGTCGGCGCGGGCGGTCGCCCGTTGGTCGGGGCCGGCTTCCTGCTGCAGGTGCGCCAGGGCCAGCCGCAGGGAGACCAGGCCATTGAGCCGGGCACGCAAGCCCAGCTGAT
>JBIISU010000203.1:0-3018 GCA_044340815.1 Opitutales bacterium
CGCCGCCCACGACGACGAGGTCGAATTCGCCCTGGTCTTCCGGGCCCTGCGGGCTGTTCCACTTCGAACGGGCGGCGACCAGCGCCTCGCCCTCGGGCGGGGTGAAGGCGGCGTCCTTGCTGAAGACGATGGCGTCGGCGCGACCGGCGAAGCCGGTGAGGTCACGGAGGGCGAGCTTCACCTCGCCCGCCGGGAGGGTGACCTTGCCGCCGGCCTGCCAATGCCATTCCGCCCCTTGGTTGCCGAACTCGGCGGCGACCGGTTGGCCGTTGACGATCAGCTGGAAGCGACCCGGGGTGCCCGGCGCCTTCCAGTGGGCGACCCAATCCTTGGTGCGGACCCAGACGCGGTACTCGCCGGCGGCGGGGATGCGGACGGTGCCCGTGGCGTCGCCGACGGGTTTGCCGAGGCCGTGGGCGAGGAGGTAGGGCGAGCCGACGATGTTGGTGAACGCCGTGTCGAGTTTCCAGCCGCCGTGGCTGGCGAGGGACTCGGCCTCGAGGAAGACGGTGTCGGCGCTCTCGGCGCGGCCGGCGAGGGCGGCGAAGCCGGTGAGTCCGAGGAGGGGGAGCAGGCGGAGGGACATGGGTTTTAGATTTATCCTAAGACCGACGACTTCCAGCCGAAAGCGGTCCCGCCGCCCTTATTTCCACTCAAATCCCCGGTCGGGATGGGGTTGCCCCGGGTCGGGATGCGGCTAATTTCCGGGGATGCGACTTCTTCTGTTCGTCCTCGCCCTCGCGGGCGCCCGCTTGTCGGCGCAGGCTTGGCCCGCGCCGCTCACCGAAGGATTGCGGGTCGATCTCGACGCCACCCGCGGCGTGACCTTGGATGCGCAGGGTCGGGTGGCGAAGTGGACCAACCAAGCCGGCCCGGCGGAAGTCCGGGAGTTCGTCGGCCAAGACAAAGGCCGCAAGGTGCCCGGTTCGGGGCTGCCGGCCATGGGCGAGGGGGCGCTCGTCTTCCGGGCCCAGGAACTGCTCTGTCACGACGAGAAGGCCTTCGACGGCCTGATCAAGGGCGACGGTTGCACGTGGGTCGCCGTGCTCAAGCCCTACGCCCAGGCCAAGGGCGGGCTCAAGGACGTGAACTCCTTCTTCGGCAACCTGCGCAACGGCGGCAAGTACGAGGGTGTCTGGGGCTGCCTGGACGACGACAACACGCTCTGGTGGGGCGCCCGCAACGGGCTGACGTTCGGCCGCTTCGACGTGAACAACCCGAAGGTCGCGGGGCCCAAGCTCGAGTTCGGTCGGCGTTACGTCATCGCCGGTCGGTTGGGGGCGGGCACGGGCAGCGTCGCGATCGAGCTCTTCGTCGACGAGCCCAAGGCCGTGGCCGCGGGTCGCTTCCCCGTCAATCCCGCGGCCGACGCCTCCAAGCTGTCGATCGGGCAGGAGCGCGATGCCGTGCAGCACCCCGGCTACGAGTCCTTCGATGGTGAGCTCGGACGTTTCCTGCTCTGGTCGCGGCCGCTCAAGGACGAGGAACTCGCCACGGTGATGGCCGGTTTGCGCGCGCCGGCCGCGGCGCCCGCCAAGTAGTCGCCGGCGCACGAAAAAGCCCCGGCGGGCCGGGGCTTCGCGGGGCGAGCCGGGTCGCTTACTTGGCGGCGGGCGCGGCCGCGGGCTTCTTCTCTTCGGTCTTCGCCTTGTCGCCGAAGGGGAAGGGCTTGGCCGGCGTCTTGGCGTCGGCCCCTTTCTTGCCGGCGCCGGCTTCCTTGGCCTTCTCCTTCAGCTTATCCTCCATCGTATCGGTGATCTTCTCGATGGTCTCCTTGGAGAGCGAAGGTTCGGCCTTCGCGATGGCGGCGCGGAGCGCCTTGCGGACATCGTCGGCCAGGGCCTCGAGTTCGGCGCGGGCGTCCTTCTTCTCGGCGGCGGTGGCGAATTCCATGCTCTTGCGCTTCTCGAGCTGCTTCTCGCGGGCGGCCTTGACGGCCTCGTCCGACTGGGCCTTGGCGAAGGCGGCGCGGAACTTGGCCATGTCCTCCTTGGCCACGCCATCGATGTCGGGCACGAGCGCGGCGCGGCCGGCCTTGGCGGGCTTGCCCGGCTTGGCTTCGGGGGCGTCGGCGGCGGGCAGCGCGACGGTGGCGGCGAGGAGGAAGAGGAGGGTGGCTTTCATGGTCACCGGGAAGAACCCCTCGGCGCGGCGGAAGTTGCGGCTCAGCGCGCCGTCGGCCGCATGCGCGCCTCGACGACCTCGCTGATCTTCGCGATGACCTCGGCGCTCAGGCTTGGTTCGGCCTTGGCGACCGCCGCGCGACTGGCCGCGCGGACCTTGCCCGCGGCGGCCTCGAACTCCTCGCTCATGTCGGCCTTCTCCTTGCCGGAGAGGAAGCGCGTCCGGGCGGCCAATTCCTTGAGCTTTTCGCGGGCCGCGACGACCTCCGGGTCGCGGAACGACTTGAGCGCGGCGACGCGGAACTTGGCCATGTCCTCCTGGCTCACGCCTTCGACGTCGGCCAGCAGGACGGAGAGGTCGGGCTGGGCGAGTCGCTTGGGCTCCGCGCCTTGGGGAGTCGGCTTGGTTTCCGTCTTCTTGGCGTCATCGCCGAGCGGAAAGGGCTTGGCGGGGGTCGCGGCGGCCTTGGCCTCCTTGGCGGCGGCCTCCTTCAGGCGGGCCCGGGCCTTGTCCTCGAAAGCCTCGATGACCTTGTCGATCGTCTCCTTGGAGAGGGTGGGGTCCACCTTGGCGTAGGCCGCGCGCAGGGCGCTGCGGTTGAGGTCGGCCAGGCCCTCGAATTGGCCGCGCATCTCGCGACGCTCTTCCGCGCCGGCGAATTCGGCCTGTTGGCGAAGCTCGGCCATCTTGGCCATGGCCGCCACAACGGCGGGGTCCTGCTGGGCCTTGGGGGAGGCGGCGCGGAACTTGGCCATCTCCTCCTTGCTGACGCCTTCGACGTCGGGAATCAGTTTCTCGAGCATCGCGCGAGCCGCCGGCGAGCGGGCGGCTTCGGTTTTGGGCGCATCGGCGGCGATCGCGGTGGCGGCGAGCCACAGGAGGGCGAGGCTAAAG
>JBIISU010000205.1:0-2998 GCA_044340815.1 Opitutales bacterium
TTGACCCCGCGGCCGTGAAGGTAGGCCATGAGCTCCGGGAGGTCGGCCTCCTCGAAGTTCTTCGCGCGCACCCGGGCGTTGAAGCGCCCCACCCCGAAGAAGACCGCGTCCGCCCCGTTCTCCACGGCGGCCTTGACGCAATCCCACTCCCCGGCGGGTGCCAGGACCTCGGGTTTGCGGAGTCCGCTGCTACCGGAAACGACGGCCATGCCTCCATCAAGGGGCCTCCGCCCCGGGAGGGAAGCGGGAAGTTCGCCGGCCGGCCGAAACCCGGGGCCCGCTTCCTTTGTTGCCCCGGCCTCCCGGGGGCGTTTGATGGGAGCATGGCCGACAAACTCGAGGAAATCTTCCGGATGCAGGAAGCGCTGAACAAGCGCATCGGTGTGGAGACCGCCGGCATGTCCGAGGAGGAAAAGGTGAAGTGGACGCTCAACTACCTCCGCGCGATGCAGCAGGAGATGGCGGAGCTGACCGATTCCGTCCCCTGGAAGTGGTGGGCCAAGTACCAGAAGTTCGACGAGCAGAACGCCCGCGTCGAGGTCATCGACCTGTTCCACTTCCTGATCTCCATCGCCCAGGTGCTCGGGATGTCCGCCGAGGACGTCTACCAGGCCTACCTCAAGAAGAACGCCGTCAACCACCAGCGCCAGGACTCGGGCTACGTGAAGAAGGACGAGAACGATTCCCGCCACATCTGACCGCCATGACCACCCGCCCCCGCCGTCGCCCCGGCTTCACCTTGGTGGAGCTGCTCATGGTGATCACCATCATCATGATCCTGGCCTCCGCCACCTTCGGGCTGTACCGCGGCGTGGCCAACACCCGCATGAAGGCCCGCGGCCGCGGCGAGATCCAGCGCATCATCATCGCCTGCGAGACCTTCAAGAAGACCTACGGGGACTTCCCCTGCGCCTTGGCCGGCACCACCGCGAGCAATGCCTCCAACCAGACGCAATTCCGCACGGACTTGTTCGATCAGCTGAGCGGACGGCGCGTCCTCTACACCCGGCAGCTCAGCACCGGTGGCTTCGCGGTCGAGCTCTGGCCCTTCAATTCGGCGAGCCTGCCCAACGGCGCCAACCGGAAGCCCAAGCCCTTCATCTCGCTGGACGACATCCCCGTCACGGTCGTGTCCACCCGCCTGGACGCCGTCCCGGCCGACCTGGCCAACATCGCCACCACCCTCGAACTCCGCGACCCGTGGGGCAATCCCTACGAATACCGCTACCGCGTGCTCAGTTCCGTCGGGGTTTCGGTGCAGAACCTCACCACGGGCGCCTTCAACCCGCCCTACGGCAGCTGGCTCTCCGCCAACTTCCTGGTCGTCAGCTGCGGTCCCAATTACGCCCTGCCGGCGGTCGAAGGCGAACAGCCTAATTTCAACGAGTACTTCGACCCGTCGACCAGCACGACGATGGTCCGGACCGGCATGATCCCGACGACCTATTTCGACGATGCCGACCCGGCTCCCCAGCGGTCGGACAACCTCGTCAACTGGTCGAACTGACGCCGGTCGGCCGGCACGCGCGGGCCAGCGCCGCCGCGAGCAGCCAGGCCAAGGCCGCGGTGGCGAGCGTGTGCGAGAGGAAGTGTTCGCCGCGCGCGACCTGATAGAGCCCCATCCAGCCACCGAAGATGAGGGTGAGGGCCAACCCTCGGCGACGGGCGACGGGCGAACTCCAGGCGAAGGCCAAGGCCACGAGGGCGAAGCCGCCGCTCGCATGGCCCGCGGGAAAGGCATCGCTCGGGTAGCCGGCGGGCTTGGCCTCGAAGAGCAGAAGATGCGGGAAGCCCGGGGTCGCCCCATACATCGTCAATTGCCGCGGCGTGGCCATCGACGTCAGTTCGCGGAGCTGCGTGCAGGTCACCGAAATCACGGCCATGGCGAGGAAGAGGTAAGCCGCCCGACGGCGCCCCAGCCAAGCCGGGGACAGGGCGGGAAAAGTCATCCCCCATAGAAGCCAAAGCGCGAAGAGGTAGAGCAGCACCT
This sequence comes from Opitutales bacterium, assembly GCA_044340815.1. Lineage (GTDB taxonomy): Bacteria > Verrucomicrobiota > Verrucomicrobiia > Opitutales > UBA953 > UBA953. Next base: position 1,991 of record JBIISU010000205.1, read on the forward strand.
TCGGTCCGGTGTAGGCCAGCGTGTGGGGCCAACCGGAGTTCTTCGGCACCAACCAATCCCGTCCGTCCCAGAACCAGGCCTGGACCTGGAAGTCGACCCATTCGCCGCCCGTCCCGCGGAAACCGAAGAAACCCAGGACCGCGACGACGGCGAGGAGCGGCCGCCACAGCGAGGGGCGCTCAGCGACCTGGATTGGCGAGTCCACCGCGGTTGAAGAGTTCATCGGCGCCTTGGTAATACTGGATCGCCTCGGCCGCCGCGTCGGCGTCCGCCGTCGGCAACGGGGTGAGCACGCCCGTGGCGAGGTCGGCGCGGTATTGGGCCACCTGCCGGACGGGCTTCAGCACGGTCAGCAGGCCATCCGGACGGAGGACGGCGACCTTCTGGTAGTTGCTGATGAAGGCGCGCGCCTGGTAGCCCGGCGCCAGGGCGTCGGCGCCGACAAAGCGGCCGGCGTAGGGAATCTTCAGCAGGCCCAGCAACGTGGGTACGTAGTCGACTTGGCTGATCATGGAGTCGACCTTGCGGGCCGGCACCAGACCGGGCGCCCAGATGAAGAGGGGGATCTCGTACTTCTTGATCTCGAGTTCGCGCTTGCCCGCCACGGAGGCGCAATGATCCGCGACGATGACGAAGACGGTGTCCTTGAACCAGGGCTTGGTCGCCGCCCGCCGGAGGAACTCGCCGATGGCGTAGTCCGTGTAGGCCACCCCGCCCTGCCGCCCCTGCAGCTCGGGCCGGATCTTCCCCGCCGGCCAGGTGTAGGGCCGGTGGTTGGACGTCGTCATGATGAAGTGGTGGAACGGCTTGCCGGCCGCATGGGCGTCGTCGGCCTCGGCCAGGGACCAGGCGAAGGCATCCTCGTCGCAGGCGCCCCAAGCATTGGCGAAGTTGACCTTCCGGCCGGCCTTGAGCGCGGCGGGCTGGTCGACGACCCGATAGCCATTCGTGTCGAAGAAATGGCTCATGTTGTCGAAGAAGCCGTCGCCGCCATAGAGGAACGCGGTG
>JBIISU010000206.1:0-2992 GCA_044340815.1 Opitutales bacterium
GGGGCCGCGGCCGTGGACCTGGCGGCTGGTGACGTTGAGGCTGAACTTCTTCATAGGTTGTAGAAAGGCTTTGGTGTCCCAGTAAGTCGCGGGCCCGCGTCATGCGGCCGTGCCTTGCCTGGGGAAAGGAGGGTCGAACTTGGGTGGCCGTGGCCGAGATGCAAGCGGGAAATGACCGGGGGCCTTTCCTTGCGGAAAAGCCCCCGTAATGGCCGAATTACCCTACCCTGCTCACTTATACTCGACCAACCAAGCGGCGAGGTCGGCCACGTCCTGGGCGCTGAGGCCGAGCTGCTCGCCCGACATCATGAGGGACTTGCCGAGCTTGGACTGCCCGGCGATCTGCTTCTTGGGCACGAGCTGGGAAACCCCGCCGGTGGACTTGATGACCACCGGATCGTTGTTGGACTGCAGGAGGCCGTCGACCTGGCCGCCGGCCTTGAGCTTCAGCGTCGTGCCTTCGTAACCGAGGGCGATGCTGGCCGAAGGTTCGACGATGGCGGTGACCACGGCTTCGCGGCCCTGGCGGGTGGCGAAGCCCCGGAGTTCCGGGCCGTAGGCCGGGCCGTTGCCGTCGACCTGGTGGCACATGACGCAACGCTGGGCGAGGGCCTTGCCCTTGGCGGCGTCGCCGGTCTTGGCGAGCACGTCGGCGCTCGTGTAGGTGGGCTTCGGCGCCTCGGGCACCTGGATCGGATTCACGACGACCTTGGCCTCGTCGTAGACGCCGGCCTTCTTCAGCTCGGAGCGGATGTCGAACTGGGACCAGGCGCCGGTCATGCGCATCAAGGCCCAGGTGGCGGCCTCGCCCTTCACGGGCGAGCCTTCGCCGGCGAGCTTGATCATGGCGAGGGCGGCGTCCTTGGACTCGACGAACGAGAGCGTCTCGGTCGCCAGCGTGCGCTGGCCGGCGGAGACCTTCTGGCCGGTGGCCTGCGCGGAGAGCTCGGCCACCATGTCGGGGGTGTGGAGCACCCAGGCGATGCGGGCGACCTCGGCCGACCACGGCTGGCCGTCGCGGACGAGCGCGGCCTTCACGGCGGCCCAGACCTGGGCTTCCTTGCCGGCGGAGCCGATGCCGAAGGCGGCGACGGAATTCTTGTCGGACACGTCGAGGCGCTTCGCGAGCTCGACGAGGATCGGCACGGCCCGGTCGGCGGCGACCGCATGGAGCGAGGTGGCGACGTCGCGGCGGACGGCGACGTCCGAATCCTGCGCCAGCTGGGCGGACGCGGCGAGGACGTCCTGGCCGACGCGGCGCAGGGACTGGAACGCGAGGCGGCGGTTGGCCGGGTTGGCGTCCTTCAGGAGCTCCTTGACGCGGGCGACGCCCTCGTCGCCGAGGTGCGGCAGCAGCCAGACGGCGCGCGCGGCGACGTAGGGGTTGGCGTCCTTGGCGAGCTCGAGCGTGGCGGGCAGCGCCTTCGCGCCGAAGCCCTTGGCGGCGTTGAAGCCGAGGTGGCGGACGTTCACGGCCGGGTTGCGCAGCGCGGCGACGGCGCCGGCCGGCGTGGTCAGGTCCAGCTTCGGGATCACGGACTTGAAGCCCTTCGGGGCGATGCGGTAGATCGCGCCGGTGCAGGTGTCGTCGAGCGTCTGGTGGCCGCCCACGCGGGTGTCGTACCAGTCGGCGACGTAGATGGCGCCATCGGGGCCGACGGCGACGTCGGACGGGCGGAACCAGATGTGCTCGCCGCTCTTGCCCGGCGTCTTGATGCGGTGGAAGTCCGTGCCCTCGAATTCGCGGGTCGGGTTCGAGGTGATGAAGTCCTTGCGGGTGGCCTCGTTGAGGACGAAGGCGCCCTTGTGCGGCTGGAGCTTGTAGGCGAAGATCGTGTTGCGGGAAGGCTCGCAGTTGAGGAGCGTGCCGTTCCAGGCGTCGCCGAGCGCGCCGTTCTCGTAGACGGTGATGCCGGTCGGGGAACCCGAGCCGTAGACGTCGCCGACGTCCATGGTGTCGGGGTCGTCCTGACGCCAGTGGGCGCGCGGGGTCGGCTGGCCCGGACGGCGGACGGAGCCGTAGCCGGTGGCCTTCGGCGTGGTGTAGCCCGCGGTGCCGTACTCCAGGATGAAGGACGTGCGGCAGCTGCTCGAGTCGTCGTTGTCGCCCTGGAAGAGGTCGCCGAAGGAGGACGGGAAATGCTCGTAGCTGTTGCGGTAACCGTTGCCGACGATCTCGGCGCCGGAGCCGTCGGCGTTCATGCGGGCGGAGAAGCCGGAGGACCAGACGAAGCCGTCGTCGCTCTTGGCGCCGGCGGTGGTCTTCGGGTCGTAGGGCCAGGCGCCGCCGCGCTGGTCGACGTAGCCCGAGGCGACGCGGAAGGTCTTGCCGGACTTGTCCGTGAAGGCGGCGCCGCAATTGCCGGAGTTCAGGTAGAGCTTGCCGTCGGGGCCCGCGACGATCGCGTGCAGCGAGTGGTCATGGTCCTGGCCGCCGAAGCCGCCGAGGAGCACCTCGCGCTTGTCGACCGCGGGGTCGAACTTGCCGTCGCGGTTGACGTCGGTGAACTTGATGAGGTCGGGCGCGTGCGAGACGATCACGACGTTGTCGAAGACGGCGATGCCGAGCGGCGAGGTCCAACCGGCGTCCTGCACGAACGTGGCGACGGTGTCGGCCTGGCCCGCGCCCTTGGTGTCGCTGAGGACGACGACGCGGTCGCCTTCGGGCCGGCGCTTGCCGCCCTTGTTGTAGACGCGGTAGTTGACGCCCTCGGTCACCCAGACGCGGCCTTGCGCGTCGATGTCGAGGTTGGTCGGGTTGGCCAGCATCGGGGAGCGCGCCCAGAGGGTGACCTCCAAGCCCTCGGGGACCTGGAAGCGGCCGAGCGCGACCGAGCCGCCTTCGGACGGCTTGTAGGGTTCAGGGGCGGCCGAGAGGACGGAGGCGGCCAGCAGGAGCGGGACGAGGCGGGGCATGGGGCGATAACAGCCTGCCCCCGGGAAAGTTCCAGCCTAAGTTTCCGCGGGGGGCTCAACCCCACCAACCGCGCAG
>JBIISU010000019.1:0-10252 GCA_044340815.1 Opitutales bacterium
TCCTCGCGGCGATACTGGGCGGCGGAGGCCGCGTTGATGTGCTTGGCGCAGAGCTGCGCGAACGGGCGGTTCTCCTTGAAGGACCCCGGGAGGTAGAAGCGCAGCCGCCCGTCGTAGGACTGTTGGTCGAAATCCATCGCGCGGACGCGGATCGCGGTGGCGTCGAAGTCCGGCGTGACCGCGATGACGAAGTTGTACGCCCGCATGTCCCCGAGCAGGCGGACGAGGCAGCGCTCCTCGAACTTGATCAGTTCCTTCGCGAGCCGCACCGGGTGGTGCTGCCCCGCCTCGAGCCAGGTCGTGGCGAAGATGTCGCCCGGGATGCCGGTCACGTGCTCCTCGACCAGCGTCTCGCCCCAGGTGAGGTAGAGCATGCGGTTCGGGGAGAGCAGGTGCTCCAGCTCCAGCCCGCAGACGCGCGAGGCGTCGCCGACCTTCACGTAGAAGTAGTCGTGGTTCTCGTTGTAGGCGTTGACGATGCGGACGCGGAAGGGCTGGGAGTTGCCGAAGGAGCAGAAGTCGACGCGGTCCACGTAGACGTGGCTGAAGACCTTCATGCCGCCCTCGCCGCGCAGCAGCGCGTACGTCTCCAGGAGCCCCTGCGAGAGGCGGTCCATCTCGTCGCGCGGGTAGGCGACCGTCTCCCACAGCGTGTCCTTGCCCCGCTCGAGCAGCGGCATCGCCGCGGTGAAGTTGCGCAGCTGCGCGTAGGTGACCGGCAGCGGGACCTCGCGGCCCTCGCGCGCGAGGTAGGTGCGGAGCGCCTCGCCGATCGGGTAGGCCGGCTTGCGGTTGGTCCGCTTGAACTCGGCTTCGGCGCCCGCGGCGTCCATCGTCAGTCGAGGTTGGGCCGGGCCTGGGTCTCCTCGATCGTCATGCGCAGCGGCGCGCCGGGATCGCACTCGGCGCGGTAGGCGACGAAGCCGCGGCGATGCTCGTCCCACACCGGCCAGATCAAGGTGCGGTCGGTCTCGGGGACCTGCGTGGTCGCCAGTTCCGCGCGCGTGAAGAAGGCGAAGCGCCCTTCGTCGATGGTCGGCGGCAGGCCGCGGAGCGGGCGGCGGCAATCGAAGAGGAACATCAGCCAGTGGGCCTGGCCCTCGTAGCCCTTCTCGGAGACCATGCCGAAGAGGTGGAGGTCGGACGTCGCGAGATCCACGCCGGTCTCCTCCTTCGTCTCGCGCACCGCGCATTCGAAGGGCGATTCGCCGAGGGCCATCTCCAGCTTGCCGCCGGGCGGGCTCCAGCAGCCGATGTTCGGCGCCTTGGTCCGCTGCAGCAGCAGGAGGCGACCCGCCTCGTCGCGCAGGAAGACGAGGACGCTGATCTTGAAGGGGAGGGCGGCGGGGCCGGCGGACATGCGGCTACAGTTGGCGGGTCGCCGGACCGGGACAACCCCGGAGTATCAGCCGAGGGTGATGGCGTCGATGCGGCGGAGCTCGTCGGGGCTGAACGGCGCGGATTGCGCGGCCGCCACGCATTGCTCCAGCTGGCTGACCTTGCTGGCCCCGATGATGGCCGAGGTCACCCGGCGGTCGCGGAGCGCCCAGCCGAGCGCCAGGGAGGCGAGGGGCTGGCCGCGTTCGCGGGCGATCTCGCCGAGGGCGCGGACCTTCGCCAGCTTCGCCGCGTCGATCTGCTCGGGGCGGAGGAAGCCGTGCGGCTTGCCGGCGCGGGCGTCGGCCGGGATGCCCTGGAGGTAGCGGTCCGTCAGCAGGCCTTGGGCGAGCGGCGAGAAGATCGCGCAGCCGAGGCCCTCCTTCTCCACCACGTCGAGGAGCCCGGCTTCCGGCGTCCGTTCGAAGAGGCTGTACTTGGGCTGGTGCACCACGCACGGCGTGCCGAGGTCCCGGAGGATCGCGCAGGCGCGGGCGGTGTCCGCCGGGTTGTAGTTCGAGATGCCGGCGTAGAGCGCCTTGCCGGACTTCACGGCCGTGGCGACGGCGCCCATCGTCTCCTCCATCGGGGTGTGCGGGTCGCGGCGGTGGCTGTAGAAGATGTCGACGTAGGGCAGCCCCAGCCGCTTGAGCGACTGGTCGAGCGAAGCGAGCAGGTACTTGCGCGAGCCGAAGTCGCCGTGCGGGCCCGGCCACATCGTGTACCCGGCCTTGGTCGAGATGATGAGTTCGTCGCGGTAGGCCCCGAGATCCTCGCGGAGGATCCGGCCGAAGGTCTCCTCCGCCGAGCCGGGGACCGGACCGTAGTTGTTGGCGAGGTCGAAATGCGTCACCCCGAGGTCGAACGCGCGCAGCGCGATGGCCCGCGCCACGGCCGGGTCGTCCACACTGCCGAAGTTATGCCAAAGCCCGAGCGCGATCTTCGGGAGATGCAGGCCGGAGCGCCCGCAGCGGGCTTGGAAGGCGGTGTCGGCGTAGCGCGTCGGGGCGGCGGTATGCATGACCGGCATCAAGCCCGTGGGATGATTTCTTGTCAGCGAAAATTTTTTCGGCGCGCCTTCGGCGCGGACGGGAAATTCGCACCTTGAACGACGCAGGGGACTCTTTGCGCAAATGCCGAAGACGCTTTATTTCGCGGTTTTGCTGCCGTCGAAGTTGGCTCGCCAGGGCAAATCTTTCGAGGCTGCTGGCGTCAACGGCCCATTGGCCTCAAACGCGGCAATCCAAGCCTCGGTGAAACAAAGCGAATTCCCCGCCTCGGGCTTGAAGTTCGAAGGGCGAGCTTCCCACGCCTGGCGCGCCCCCGCCGGATCGAACGTCGCCTGCTGCATCCACAAGATATCGGCCCAATGGTTGAACGGGGCGTCGGGGACAGGACCTTTGGCCTGCTTCGCCCGGAAAGCCGCAAGCGACTTGACCAAACCAGCGTGGTTGCGGCGGGCGTAATCAGGATATCGTCCGAGGTAGAGCGAGCCCGGCGTCAACGGCAGGAAATTGATGCCATGCAACGATTGGGGGTTGGCATCGAACCAGGTCGCATTCGCGCCCTTGCCGCCCCAGACCATCGTCACGACCTCGACCGGGTAGGAAGGCGGGAACAAATCTCCCTGCACGTCGAACCAATAATCTTCGATGGCGGCGACCTCCGTGGCGAGCAGCCAAGCCGCGCGGTCGCGCAGCTGGGTATCGCCGGTCGCTTCGGCGAGCAGGAGCAGGCCATACCAAGCGTTGATGGATTCGCTGGACGATTCCTGGTTGTTGCCGTCGCCGAAGCGGCCGTGGCCGCTCGCCCAAGAATGCCCGGCGTAAGGGTCGAAGCAGCGGAGGTAAGGGAAGAGCGGATCCGTCCGGTCACCGCTGGCGATGTCGCGCACCAGGAGGTCGACCATCGGACGCCACCGGGCGATCCAGGCCGGATCCCGCCGACCGAGCACCCCGGCCGCGCGCAGGAAATAGCCGTAGTGGAAATGGTGGTCATTCAGCTCGACGTCGCTGCCGAAGCTGGCCGGGTAGCCGATCAACGTTCCCCAGCGCGGGTCATAGGCGAAGACGCCTTCGCCCGGCTTCTTCGCGCGGCCGTCCACGGTCGCGGAGAGGAAGTTCTCCAGCGAGGTCTTCAGGCGACGCTCGCACTCCGCCGCGGCGGGCGCATCGCCCAACTGCTCCGCCAGCCCCAGCAAGGAGGCCCACTTGCCGAGCTGCTTGCCCAGCCAATAGGTGTCGCCGCGCAGCTGGGGCTTCCCCGCGAGGTCCTGCGCGAGGAGCGCGCGCAACTTGGCGCGGTCGGCGTTCGGCGTCACCGGCAGGTCCGCGAGGAGCGGCGGCAGCGCATAAGTTTCCTCCCCGCCTTGCGTCCACGCCTCGACCTTCATCGGCCCGCGGACGCCCTTATACATGAACTGGGCGGGCAGGGTGGCGGAGCGCCATTGGTGCGGGTAGCGCGCGAAGAACGACCCCGCCGTCCCGGGTTCCTTCACCGCGTAAGTCGGCGTCCATGTCGCCCGCACGCGGCGCGTCGCCGGATCGAAGGCGTGGGCGACGTCGAGTCGCGCGACGTGGTTGTGGGCGCGCGCGCGGAAGGCTTCGAGCGTGGCGGCTTGGCCGTCGGGCAGGAGCGCCGCGCTGAACCAATCGCCCCCCTTCGTCGGATTCACCGTGAGCAGGTTCGTGCCTTGGCCCGACCAACGCGCGCCGGAAGGCGCGTAGAGGCCGTAGGTATGCCCGGAGACTTGGACGACGAGTTCGCCGCCCTGGTCGCGGAGGACCTTGGGTGCCGCCTTGAAGCGCACCACGGGGCCGCCGCCCTCATAGGTGCAGTAGACGAAGGGTAGGCCGTGGCCGAGCGTGACGGTGAAGCCCGCCGCCGGTTCGCCGAACCGAGCGGTCACGGTGGCGTCGGACCAATCGGCGACGCGCGCTTCGCGGAACTCGGCGACGCCGGCGTGGCCGATCGTCAGGTCGAAACCGCCCGAGCCCATGATGGCGTGCTCGTTCGCCGCGATCGCCGCCCCCGGGTAGCCGAGCGCGAGTCCGTCCTTCGTAGCTTTCGCGGAGAGCGGGTGGGGGAAAAGGGTCTCCGACAGCGGCAACCAGGCGAGCGAGCTCCACCAGGTGTTCGTGGGCACCGGGCGCTTCACTTCGGCCGTCACGAACGGCGCGACGGGCGGACCTTTGGCGCCCTCGGGGAGGCCGCGGAGGTAGGAACCGGCGCCGAGCGGCACGACTTCGGCGGCGGAGGCCACGGCGGCCACGGCGAGGAGCAGGAGACGGAAGCGGGGCATGGCTTGCAGTTTTATCCCGACCCCGTCTTTTGAAAGTCCGAACCATGCCCGAACTCGCCGAAGTGGAGTATTTCCGGAAGCGCTGGAATCCCGGCCTAGGGCGCAAGGTCGTCGGCGTGCGCCTGAACCCGAAGGCCCGCGTCGGCCGCGGCGTCGACGCGAAGGCGTTGGGCCAGGCGCTCACGGGCGCGAAGCTGCTCGAGTCCTTCGCCGCGGCCAAGCAGATGGCGTTTCGCTTTGCCGGGGGCGCCTGGCTCGGCGTGCACCTCGGGATGACGGGTCGGCTCGAGGCCGGGGATGCGGAGCGCGAGCCGACGCCCTACGACCACTTCCGGCTGACGATGGCCGGTGGGCGTGAGCTCGTCCTCGTCGATCCGCGGCAGTTCGGCCGCATCCAGTTCTGGCGGGGCGAGGGGGTCCCGCCGTGGTGGGCGAAGATCCCGGCCGCGATCCTGTCCGATGCATTCACGCCCGGATTGGTCGCCGCTTTCCTGCGGCGCCGTGCGCGGACGTCCATCAAGGCGGTGCTGCTGATGCAGGAGCGCTTCCCGGGCATCGGCAACTGGATGGCCGACGAGGTCCTCTGGCGCGCAGGTTTCCATCCCGAGGCCAAGGCGGGCGCGTTCGGGCCGAAGGCCGTGCGCAAGCTGCACGCGACCCTCCGCGCCGTCTGCGCGGAGGCGATGGCGGTCATCGGCAAGGACTGGTCGGACCCGCCCGACACCTGGCTCTTCAACCACCGTTGGAAAGACGGCGGCCGTTGCCCCCGTTCGCGCCAGCCCCTCGTCCGCGCCGAGGTCGGTGGCCGCACCACCTGCTGGTCGCCCGCGCGGCAGGTCCTCGGCGCCGAACGCCGTTGACCTTCCGCGTCGCCGCGTGAACTTGCAGCCATGCGCATCACCGGCGGCATCGCCCGAGGCATTCCCCTCCGCGTCCCTTCCGCCGGCGGCGTGCGCCCCGCCACGGATTACATCCGCGAGGCCGTCTTCAATTCCCTGGCCGCGTTCGTCCCGGGCACGGTCGTGCTCGACCTCTTCGCCGGCACGGGCGCGTATGGCCTGGAGTCGCTCAGCCGCGGCGCCGCGCGCGCGACGTGCGTGGATCGGCGCATCGGCGCGGAACTCACGGCCAACGCCGCCGCGGTGGCGAAGTCGATGGGGCGCGCCGAATTGCCGTTCGCCCAGATCACCGGCGACGCGACCAAGCCCGGCGTGGCGGCGGGCCGCTTCGACCTCGTCTTCGCGGACCCGCCGTGGGAGCTCTGGCCGACGCAAGGCGCGGAGATCGCGGCCACGGCCGTGGGTTATGCCGACGACGGTCCGCACGTCCGCGTGGTCCTCGAGGCGCCGGGTGGATTCGCGGTGCCGGTGCCGGCGGGTTGGAAGCTCAAGAAGGTGATCGGCAAGGGCAAGGGACAGCCCGCCGCGTCGATCCTCGTGCGCGTCGCCGCCGAATGATCAGCCGCCCAGCGGACGGTGCTCCTGCCAGACGCCGAGTCCGGCCAGCATGAGGCTGGCTCCGGCCACGGCGGCTGTCTCGACGCGCAGGATGCGGTCGCCCAGGTGGTAGGAGGTGAAGCCCGCGTCCGCCAAAGTGCGGCGTTCCGCTTCGGACCAGCCGCGTTCCGGGCCCAACGCCAAGCACCCGCCCGAAAAATTTTTCGGCGCGGCCCCGAGGGGGCCGCTGGCTACATACGGGTCCAGGCTCGCCTTCCAAATTTCGCTGCCGAGGTGGCCGAGGGCTCCGTCAAGGTGCGGTGCATGCGCAATTTCGGGGGCCAAACAACTACAGGCCTGTTCCGCGCCTTTCCGCAACGGTTCCCGCCAGGCGTCGTCCCGCCACAACGAACTTTGGGCGTAGCTCGGGTCACTTTTCTCTGCCTCGAAGAAAATGATGCGATCAACGCCAAGGCTGGCTAGATCGTGCAGCAATTTTTTCGCGGTCTGCGGACGCGGTAAGCCGACCACGACGGTCAACGGGAGCCGAACCTGGGGAGCCGCCTCCCACCGTACGTCAAAGCGCAGCGCAGGCTCCAAGACCGTGATGGTCGCCAGGCCGCGCCGCTGGTTTTCGATGCCTACATGGAAAGTCGACCCAACGACGGCGCCGACGGTCTCGCGCAGATGCTGCGCCCGGGGATCGTCCGCCAGAAATCCTTGGACGACCTCGCTTTCGGTGATGAGCACCAGGTTCACGCCTTCTAAACTGAACCGCGACCTGTGGCTGGCGAGAGGGAAGGGGGCAAACGCTTGCAGGACGTCCTCCCTTCTTTAAGGTGCGCGCATGGACCTTTCGGACTTCCGGAAAGAATACGCCGCCCACGGCCTCGACCGCCATGAGTTGATCGACGACCCGTTGCTTCAGTTCAAAGCCTGGTTTGACCAGGCCAAGGTCGCCGGGGTGGTCGAGCCCAACGCCATGGTCCTATCGACCCTCGACCCGGAGCACGGCCCGACTTCCCGGACCGTCCTGTTGAAGGCCGCCGACGAACGCGGTTACAGTTTTTTTACAAATTACCGGAGCCGTAAGTCGCAGCAGATGGCCCGCGACCCCCGCGTCGCCTTGCTGTTCCCGTGGTTTTCCCTCGAGCGACAGATACACATAACTGGCAGAGTGATAAGAACTTCCGAAGAAGAATCGGTGGCTTATTTTGCCCGTCGACCCTATGGAAGTCAGCTCGGGGCCTTGGCCTCGGATCAGAGCCTGGAAATCCCCGACCGCAAGTACCTGGAAGACCGTTTAGCCACCGTCAAGGCACAGCATGGAGAGGGACAAGTCCCCAAGCCTGAACATTGGGGCGGCTACCGGGTAATTCCCGAGACTTACGAGTTCTGGCAGGGCCGAACCAACCGTCTCCACGACCGGTTCGTTTACACGTCGACGGCCCAAGGGTGGCAGATACGGCGCCTCTCGCCTTAAGTCCCTATAGATTAGATTTGCTAATGAGGTGAGGCCGTACCCCTTACTCTAGGTGGGCCGTTGACCCTTGGGTTGACCCATTTGTCCGAAACCATTCATCCCATCCTTTCCGCGTCCGTAATGCGCTCCCTTTCCCTCATTGGTTTCCTCGCTCCGGCCCTCGTTTTCGCCAAAGCTTCCGGCGAGCACGAAGGCGTGGCCCGCGGCGCCACCGACCTGTTCACCCTCGGCGGTTTCCCGATCTCCAATTCGATCCTGACCACCTGGATCATCGCGATCCTCATCATCGTCGGCGTGCGCCTGGCCGTGGGCACCCCGAAGCTCATCCCCGGCAAGGGCCAGGCCGTCGTCGAAGGCCTCGCCCAGGGTCTCCGCGACGCCCTCGAGCCGATCGTCGGCAAGCAGATGATCGGCAAGACCTTCCCGCTGCTCTGCGGCTTCTTCGTCTTCATCCTCCTGATGAACTGGAGCGGCCTGCTGCCCGGCGTCGGCACGGTCAAGTACCAGCATGCCGGCCACTGGCTCGACGCCATCCGCCCCGCGAACTCCGACCTCAACACCACCCTCGCGCTGTCCGTCGTCTCGTTCCTCGCCTGGACCTACTTCGTGCTGCGCTACGCCGGCGTGCGGGTCCTCGTCTTCGACCTCTTCGGCAACAAGGCCGACCGCAAGGAGATCGGTTGGGGCATGTGGATCCTGCTCAGCTTCATCTTCCTCGGCGTCGGCGGCATCGAGGTCGTCTCCATCGCCTTCCGCCTGATCTCCCTCTCGTTCCGCCTCTTCGGCAACGTCTTCGGCGGCGAGAACCTCATCCACTCGCTCGGCGGCATCGCCCCCTACGTCATCCCGGCCATCGCCGGCCTGCTCGAGGTGCTCGTCGGCCTCATCCAAGCCTTCGTCTTCACCCTGCTCTCCGCCGTCTACATCGGCCTCATCTGCAACCACGAAGGTGGCCACGACGAGGAGCACGCCCACTGACCTTACGCTTTCGAGGCGGGTGATTTGCTGGGAGTCCCCCAAGCGGTCCGCCGAGAAGAAACCAACAACCATAACACACATGATCATCGCTGAAATCACCGGTTCCCTCCCCGCCGCCGTCGGCTGCTTCGCCGCCGCCATCGGCGTCGGTCTCGTCGGCGCCAAGGCCGTCGAGTCCGTGGGTCGCAACCCGGAAGCTTCCGGTAAGATCCTCGTCCAGTCCATCCTGGGCATGGCTCTCGCCGAAGCCGTCGCGTTCTACGCGATCTTCCTCGCGAAGTAACCGGACCGGCGACGCGGCCCCGCGAGGGGTCGCGTCGCTCCCCCTTTCCTCCAGCGTCATCATCCCCCTTCCTTCAGTCCCATGTCCTTCCTCTCCTTCCTCGCCGCCGAAACCACCAAGGCCGCCCCGGCCGCCCCGGCCGCCGCCGCCCACGCTCCCGCCGCGGCCGCCGCCGCCGAGTCGCACGGTCCCGTCGGCGACATCATCTCGCTCTTCGGCAGCTTCGGCGTCGATGGCCCCCACCTGCTGGTCCAGCTGATCAACTTCGCGATCCTCGCCTTCATCCTGCACCGGTTCGCCATCAAGCCGGCGCTCGGCCAGATGGAGGAGCGCAACCGCCTCATCGAGAAGGGCCTCGCCGACGCCCAGGCCGCCACCCAGCGCCTCGCCGAGGCCCAGAAGGCCGCCGACGCCAGGCTGAACGCCGCCTCCGACGAGGCCGCCAAGATCCTCGCCGACGCCCGCAACGCCGCGAAGGCCGCCGTCGAAGCCGCCAAGGCCGAGGCCACCGCCGCCCAGACCGAAGTCATCGCCAAGGCGAAGGCCGCCATCGAGGCCGACCGCGTCAAGATGCTCGCCGAAGTCCGCGGCGAAGTCTCCCGCCTCGTCGTCGAGACCGCCGCCAAGGTGCTCGAACAGAATCTCGACGACGCCCAGCGCGGCCGCCTCAACGAGGCCGCCGTCAAGCAGCTCGCCCGCTAAGCTTCCCGCCCGATGTCCGCCGCCTCCGTCCGAGCCGAAGCCAAGCGCCTCCTCGCCCTCTCCCTCGAAGGCGGGGCGGTCTCGTCCGAACGCGTCGGCGCCGTGCTCGCCGCGCTGGCCAAGTCCCGCTCGGCGCACCAGCTGCGCCCGCTCCTGCGCGCCTACCTCACGCACATCCGCCGCGAGCTCGCCCGCGGCGAAGCCCGCATCGAGCACGCCGGCCCCCTCGCCGCGGCCGACGCCGACGCCATCGCCGCGCACTTCACGAAGGCCCTCGGCCGTCCCGTGCGCCCGGTCGCCCGCCGCAACGACGCCCTCCTCGCCGGCTTCCGCGTCCGCGTCGGCGACGACGTGACCGACCTCTCGGCCTCGCTCCGCCTGGCCAACCTCGCCAAGTCCCTTTCCTGATTTCCCCCTTCATCCTTAACCCGCTTTACCAAACACAATGAGCAACGCGATCGACCAGATCCAGAAAGCCATCGCCGGCCTTGATACCCGCGCCGGCAAGTCCAACGTCGGCACCATCGTCTCCCTCGCGGACGGCGTGGCCTCCATCGACGGCCTCTCCGGCGTCATGATGAACGAGATGATCGAGCTCCCGGGCGGCCTCCAGGGCGTGGCGCTCAACCTCGCCGAGGACACCGTCGGCTGCGTCGTCATGGGCGACATCTCCAGCCTCAAGGAAGGCATGG
>JBIISU010000208.1:0-2962 GCA_044340815.1 Opitutales bacterium
CCTCATGGAGATCATCGGGGGCCACCAGGAGAAGACCGAGTGGCGGACCGCCTTCTTCGTGGGCGACCTCAAGCAAAGCCTCTATGGGTGGCGCGCGGGCAACCCCGAGCTCCTGCGCAAAGTCGACGCCCTGATCCCCAACGACGGGGACAACCGGCTCGATTACACCCGCCGATGCGCCCAGCCCGTGGTCGCGCTGGTCAACCGGCTGCTCGGGGACCTGACCCCGCATGGACCGTTCTTCTCGGCCGAAGCCGCGGAGCAATGGGCGAAGGTCTGGGGCGACCACGAATCCAAGAACAAGGATAAGCCCGAATTGGGCGAAGCCCTCTGGGTCCGGCTCAACAACCGCGAGACCGAGGCCGAAGACGGTCGGCAGGTCGATGAGGACGAAGCCGAGAGCACCAAGGTCGCCAGCCAGGCCCAGTGGATCGGGGCGCACCTCCGGAGCTCCGGGCTGACCGATGGGAAGGGCCTGCTGAAACCCGGCATCACCTGCGCCGTCCTGGTGTCGAAGAACTCCCAGGCGGCCGAAATCGCCGAGCAACTCCGGCGTATGGGCATCGAGGCGGCCGATGAGGCGGCGGCGGAAGTCGCGATGGACAACCCCTTCACCGCGGGCCTCGTGGCCCTCGTCAAGAACACCGCCCACCCGACGGACCGCCTGAGCAAGGGCATGGCCCAGATGTCGCCGAGCGCAAAGGCCTTCGTCGACGGCTGCGGCGGCTGGGAAGCGGCGAGGCTGCGGATCGCCGAGGTCTTCTACGACCGGGGCGGCGAGGCGCTTCTGCAGGAACTCCTCAAGGGACGCATCCCGACCGGCGACGGCAACGGAGATCGGTTCCTCGCCAAGCGCGTGCAGCAGGTGCTGGCGCTGGCCGTCAAGTTCGACGAAGACGACCACCGCGACCTGGGCGCCTTTGCGACGCACCTGGAACTGTCGTCGCTGCGCGACACCGCCGACCCCCGGTCCGTGCAGGTGCTGACCATCCACCGGTCCAAGGGCCTGCAGTACACCGCCGTCTACCTCCCCTGCCTCAACAACGAAAAGCAGAAGATCGCCGAAGTGCGGGTCAAGGACCCCATGGTGAAGTCGGATGAACAGTTCATCCCGGAGTGGGCGCTGACGCGGCCCAAGAGCCAGGTCACGGAGGCCGACCCTGCGACGCTCGACGCCGTGCTGACCAAGGAGCGGACCGCGGCGGCGTACGAGAACCTCTGCCGGCTGTACGTCGGCATGACCCGGGCGGTGCGCCGGTTGGTGCTTGTCACGGACGAGATCGAACTCGAATCGCGGAAAGACCTGACCGACGAGAAGCAGCTCCGGAAATACGATTTCGCGACGCTCATCGAAGCGGTGCTCGGCGGCACGAGCGGCGAAGCCAAGGGCCAGCGGGTCGAGCTGCCGGGGGTTTGCCCGGCGGAGATCATGGCCCAGCATGGTTCGGACGCCTGGATCGCCCACGCGGCCAAGGCGCAGGCCGCGGAACCCGAAGCCAAGTTCCGGGATATCAGCCAGCTGACTCCCGTGCGGAGGACCGAGCGCCTCCGCCCGTCCAAGTCGGGTAAGGCCTTCGAGGGGGGCTGGAAGCCCGGGAAGGACACCACCCGCGGCAAAGTCTTCGGCACGCTCGTCCATGAGCTCTGCAACCACCTGGAGTGGGATGGGGCGGCGTTCCTGGCGGGGCTTAAGGCCCGGGCTTGGCCGGTCGAAACCCCCGAGAGTTACGACGAGGCCGTCGCGGCCATCGAGAAGTGCCTGCAGTCGCCGGCCGTGGCGGAACTCCTGCTCAGCAAGCCCGCCGGTGCCCTCCTCTGGAATGAGCGCAAGGCCACGCTCATGCACGAAGGCAAGGCGATCAGCGCCGTCTTCGACCGCGTGCATGTCATGCCGGGCGAAGGCGCGGTCGTCATCGACTACAAGACCAACGACTGCTCACCGGAGCACCTCAAGGAACTCTACCAAGGGCAGATGGACCTTTACCGGATTGCTGTGGCCAAGCTCTGCGGGCTCGCGCCGGAGAAAGTCCGTTGCGTCCTGGTGCACGTGAGGTTGGGCGCGTTGGTGGAGTGCTGAAGAGGCATCAGGTAGGGCTGACCGTCCTCGGTCGGCCGTTCAGAGAAGTTGACCGGTTGATTCGTTGGCCGGAGGGAGAAGGAGTGGGGAGTAGGAAGTGCGGAGTGGGCCTAACACCTAGAGCCTAAATCCTAAGACCTCGGCATGGGGTCAGGCACCATCACGCCGAGCGTGCTGAAGCCAGACCCCATGCCTGGGCGGACGGGCGGGACGCCCATCCCTACCTGGCGCGAATGGTATTCGCGGGCGGTTTGGGGTTTGCGGTTGGCGGTTTGAGGAGGCGGACCAGCAGGGTCGCTGGTCCCTACCTTGGGATGGATAGGGCAGCACGCGGTGCTGCCCCCTACCCGGGGCTGAATATCAGGAGTCCAAGTGGGCGGCGAGGTGCGGGAGTCCGGAGGCACGCATGGCCTCAAGATGTCGGGCACGGGTGAGAGGCGGGCGCTGAAGTCGTCGGCGGCAGCGTTCGACCAGGGCTACAAGCTCGTCGGGTCGATTCATCGTCAATCGGACAAACCAATCGTCCGGCGTCTGCGCCGTCAGCGGGAGACCACGGAGCGACCGGGAAGGGAAATGGCGAAGGTTGAAGGTCAACAGGGTGGAAGCACCCGATGCATAGGCGGCCGCGATGACGTGATGGTCTGCGGGATCCGGTAGCGCCGCACGGATCGGCAGGCGACCGGAGCGGCTGACGCTCAAAGCATCGGGACAGGCGACGCTCAAGAGGTTAAACGTTCGCTGAAGGGCAGATTCGGGCAGATCGGGCCGGGCGCGGCGCAAAGCCTGACGCACCTCGGCGAGGACTCCGTCGGACCAACGGCAGGCACAAAGACCCGCCAAGTTCGCCTCGATCAGTAGATCGCGACAGCAAGCCGAGTAGAGGAC
>JBIISU010000260.1:0-2956 GCA_044340815.1 Opitutales bacterium
CAACGTCGTCGTGACCGCCGCCACCGCGGGCTTCCTCACCGACACGATCAACCTCGCGCTGACCTCCAAGGCCGCCGCCGCGGGCCTCGGCGACGCCAACCTCGCCGCCGGCACCGCCACCGTCACCGGCGCGGTCTACGACTACGCCGTCGCCGCCGTCGCCGCGACCCGCGCCCTCGGCAACGTCCGCGTCGGCGCCACCGCCAACCTCTCCGTCGGCAACACCACCGTCACCAGCGCCGACTTCCAGGACCGCCTCGCGGTCGCCGCGACGAGCTCGGCCACCGGCCGCCTGACCGTCGCCGACCCGGCCACCGCGATCGCGGCCGGCACCTCCGGCAACGTCGTCCTCACCACCGCCGCCCCGGGCGTCCTCAACGGCACCGATGTCTCGCTCGTCCTGACCTCGCAGGCCCTCGCCGGCACCGGCCTGAGCGACCTGACCCTCGCGCCGGCCACCGTGGCCATCACGGGCACCGCCTACGACCTGGCCCGTGCGACCCACGCCACCACCGCCGCCTTCGCCAACGTCCGCGTCGGCGACCAGCGCACCCTCGCGGTGACCAACACCCTCCGCACCGCCGGCGCCGCCGCCTACCAGGATGACCTCGCCGTCACCGCGACCTCGAACACCGCCAAGGTCACCGTCGCCGGCGCCACCGAGATCTTCGCCGACGCCTCCGCGAACCTGACGCTCACCGCGGCCTCGGCCGGCTCGCTCGCCGCCACGCTCTCCCTCGGCTTCACCTCCACCGGCAAGGTCGCCGGCACCGCCATCGACGGCCTGACCTCCTCCGCCCTCGCCGGCGGCACCGTGACCGTGACCGGCGCGGCCTACGACCTGGCCAACGCCTCGGTCAACTCGACGCTGGCCTTCGGCGGCGTCCGCGTGGGCGCGACCTCCAACCTCGCCGTGACCAACGCGGTGATCACCGCGGCCGCCTTCCAGGATGACCTGGGTGTGACGGCGACCGCCGGCACGACGCAGCTCGGCGTGGCCAATCCGGCCCTGATCACCGCCGGCTCGACCCGCAACGTCGTGGTGACCGCCGCCAAGGCGGGCCTCCTGACCGACACCCTGACGCTCTCGCTGGCCTCCAAGGCTCTGGCGGCCTCCGGCCTGGCCGACGGCGCGACCACCACGCAGTCCGTCGCCGTCACCGGCACGGCCTACGACTTCGCCACCGCCACCCACGCGGCCACCCTCGCGCTGGGCAATGTCCGCGTGACGACCGGCACGGGTGCCCTGACGGTGACCAACGCCCTCGCGGCCAACGGCTCCGCCGCCTACCAGGATGCGCTGGACCTGTCCGCCACCTCCTCGAACGCCCGCCTGTCCGTCACCGGCGCCGCCACCGGCATCGCCGCGACCGCCACGGGCGACGTGACCGTCCGCGCGATCACCGCCGGTTCGCTGGCCGGCAACCTGACCCTCGGCTTCACGTCCAAGGCGCTCGCCGGCTCCGGCCTGGCCGACGCGGTCCTGGCCAACGGCACCGTCGCGGTGACCGGCGCGGCCTACGACCTGGCGACGGCCACGGTGGCCTCGACCCTGGCGATCAACAACGTCCGCACGGGCACGCTGACCAACGTGTCGGTGGGCAACGTGGTGACGACCTCGGCGGCCTTCCAGGACAGCCTGGACGTCGCGGCGACCTCCTCGAACGCCAAGCTGACGCTGACCAACCCGGCGAACATCGCCGCGGGCGCCGCGCGCAACCTCGTCGTGAACGCGGCCACCGCGGGCGACCTCGCCGCGACCCTGACGCTGGGCCTGACCTCCAACGCCAACGGCGTGAACGGCCTGAACAACGTCGACCTGACGGCCCAGACGATCGCGGTGACCGGCGCGGCCTACGACCTGGCCAGCCCGACCGTCGCCTCGACCCTGGCGCTCGGCAACCGCCGCGTGGGCACCGCCGGCAACCTCAACATCGCGAACACCACGCTCACCTCGGCCGACTTCCAGGACAGCCTCGACGTCACGTCGGCGACCTCGAACGCCAAGCTGACGCTGGGCTCCGTGGCGAACATCCTCGCCGGCGCCGACCGCAACCTCGCCGTGACCGCGGCCACCGCGGGCGACCTCGGCGCCACCCTGACGCTGGGCCTGACCTCCAACGCCAACGGCGTGGCCGGCCTGACCAACGCGGCCCTCGCCAACCGCACCGTGACCGTGACCGGCGCGGCCTATGACTTCGCCAACGCCACGGTCGGCTCGACCCTGGCCCTCGGCAACATCCGCCGCGGCGCCGCCTACAACCTGGGCGTGACCAACGCGACGATCACCGCCGCCGCCTACCAGGATTCGCTGCGCGTGGCCGCCACCAGCTCCGACACCGGCGCGCTCACCGTCACCAGCCCGGCCGACATCCTCGCCGGCGCCTCCGGCAACGTCACGGTCTCCGCGGCCGCCGCGGGCGTCCTCACCGGCGTCAACGTCAGCCTCGCCCTGACCTCCAAGGCCCTGGCCGCCTCCGGTCTCGCCGACGGCGCGACCACCTCGCAGTCCGTCGCGGTCACCGGCACCGTCTACGACTACGCCGTCGCCGCCGTCGCCGGCTCCTTCGACCTCGGCGCCGTCCGCGTGGGCGCCACCAAGACCCTCGCCGTCGGCAACACGGTGACCACCTCGGCCGCCTACCAGGACGCCCTCGCGGTCTCCGTCCTCGCCGCGGGCAACGCCAAGCTCGGCGCCGTCGCCACCGCCTCCATCGCCGCCGGCCAGACGGGCGCGGTGACCTACTCGGTGAACGCCTCGGGCGACCTCGCCGGCACCAGCTCGCTCGGCTTCACGTCCACCGCCCTCGCCGGCACCGGCCTGACCGACCTCGCCCTCGACGGCGCCTCCGTCACCCTGACCGGCACGGCCTACGACTTCGCCTCGGCCGCCTTCACGAACAACGCCACCGTCGCCTTCGGCAACGTCCGCGTGGGCTCCGCGCCGGCCTCCCGG
>JBIISU010000210.1:0-2950 GCA_044340815.1 Opitutales bacterium
CGCCGATATCCCGGCCTAATTGCCCTCCGCCGGGGGCTAACGCTGGACAAGCGCCCAGCCCCCCGTCCTAGTATCCCTCGGTCCCGTCCTCCGTCCCTTCCGCCTCCCCCTTTCCCGTGTCCCTCGACCACATCCGCAACTTCTGCATCATCGCGCACGTCGACCACGGCAAGACGACGCTGTCCGACCGCCTGCTCGAGCACACGAAGACCATCGAGAAGCGCCAGATGAAGGAGCAGTTGCTCGATGCGATGGACCTCGAGCGCGAGAAGGGCATCACCATCAAGTGCCACCCGGTGACGATGAACTTCACCGCGCCCGACGGTAAGCAGTACATCCTCAACCTGATCGACACCCCGGGGCACGTCGACTTCGCCTACGAGGTCTCCCGCTCGCTCGCCGCCTGCGAGGGCGCCGTCCTGCTGATCGACGCTTCCCAGGGGGTCGAGGCCCAGACGGTCGCCAACGCGACGCTCGCGATGAACCAAGGGCTCGAGATCGTCCCGGTGATCAACAAGGTCGACCTCCCCAGCGCCCGGCCCGAGGAGGCCCGCCGCCAGGTCGAGGACATACTCACGATCCCCGCGCAGGACGCCGTGCTGGCCTCCGGCAAGTCGGGCATCGGCATCGACGACATCTTCGCCGCGATCATCAAGCGGGTGCCGCCGCCCCGCTGGTCCGACTACCCGCAGCACCGCGCGCTGGTCTTCGACTCGCTCTTCGACTCCTACAAGGGCGTCATCAGCTACGTCCGCGTCTTCTCGGGCACCTTCAAGGCCGGCCAGACGATCGAGCTGATGTTCAACGGCGTCCGCTCCGTCATCAAGGAGGTCGGCGTCTTCTCCCCGAAGATGAAGCCGCAGGACGAGCTCGGGCCCGGCAGCGTGGGCTACATCGTCATCAACATCCGCGAGGTCGCGGACGTGAAGGTGGGCGACACGATCACGCTCGCCGCCGACCCGGCGAAGGAGCCCGTGCCCGGCTTCAAGGAGGTCCGCCCGATGGTCTTCAGCGGCATCTACCCGCTCGACACCGCCGACTACGAGAAGCTCAAGAGCTCGCTGTCCAAGCTGGCCATCAACGACTCGTCGCTGACCTACACGGCCGAGAGCTCGACCGCGCTGGGCTTCGGCTTCCGCTGCGGCTTCCTCGGCCTGCTCCACATGGAGATCGTCCAGGAGCGCCTACGCCGCGAGTACGACCTCGACATCCTCTCCACCTACCCCTCGGTCGTCTACAAGGTGTTCACCACCGACGGCAAGGAGCTCGTCCTCGACAACCCGGTGATGATGCCGGACGCCACCTCCATCGAGCACATCGAGGAGCCCACCATCCGGGCCCACATCCACATCCCCGGCACCTCCATCGGCGACATGCTCGCGCTCGTGCAGGAGAAGCGCGGCATCTGCGAACGGACCGAGACCATCGACGGCGAGCGCGTCGTGCTGGTCTGCCTCCTCCCGCTGAACGAGATCCTCGTCGACTTCAACGACCGCATGAAGTCCATCACCCGCGGCTACGGCTCGATGGACTACGAGATGGGCGAGTACGTCGCCTCCGACCTCGTGAAGATGGACATCCGCGTCAACGAGGAGCCGGTCGACGCGTTCTCGTCCATCGTGCACGCGACCAAGGCCGAGGGCCGCGGCCGCGCCCTGTGCGAGAAGCTCAAGGAGCTCCTGCCGCGCCAGCTCTTCAAGGTGGCCATCCAGGCGGCCATCGGCACCAAGGTCATCGCCCGCGAGACCTTGGGTTCGGTGGGCAAGGACGTGACGGCCAAGTGCTACGGCGGCGACATCACCCGCAAACGCAAGCTCCTGGACAAGCAGAAGGAGGGCAAGAAGCGGATGAAGCAGATCGGCAAGGTCGACATCCCGCAGGAGGCCTTCATCAAGATCCTCAAGAACGAGGACTGAGCCCGGCGGGCCATTTCCAGGCTTTCCCTCCGGGGCGGGGCCGCTAACTTGGCGGTCCCCGGCCATGTTCTCGATTTTCGCCTCCAAGGCGGGCAAGACCCGCAAGATCGCCAAGCAGCTCCTGGAGTTCTCGGAGAAGGTCGACCTCTACCGCCGCGACGTCATCCCGCCGGCCGACCTGGCCGAGCAGCTGGAGCGGGCGGCCGAGCTGCGCGCCAAGCTCAAGGAGAAGCCCTTCCAGCTGGTCGAGGTGGAGACGGCCATGGACCGCCTCCATGGCGTGATGTGCCGCAACGGCGGCATGATCTACCCGGTCAGCGCCGGTACGGACTACACCGACATGATCATCATGGCCGCGATCGTGGCCGGGGGCATCCGCAGCTTCTTCCTGCAGCCGTTCAAGATCCCCACGAATTCGATGTGGCCGACGTACAACGGGATGACGTCCGAGGTGCGCCAGCCCAACGATCCGGTCCCCGGCTTCGGCGAACAGGCGCTCCGCAAGGTGACGCTCTGGGCCTCGACCTACGTGATCCCGGCCGAGGCTTCCGGGGAGATCGGCATCCCCGTGGACTATCGGCGCTACGCCGACGGCTCGTACCAGATCGGGCTGCGTCCCAAGGTGTCCGCCCCCGACGGCGGCCTGCTGGGCACGGGCCTGCTGCGTGGGACGACCGATACCTATGAGCTGGATGTCGGCGGACGCACGCAGGCGATCGCGATGCCGGGCGACTTCGGTTTCGAAGGCGTGCTGCTGCGTACCTATTTCCCGACGGAGGCCGCGTTGCCCTTGCGCCGGCAGGACGCCGACCGCTGGCAGGCGGTCTTCCGCCAGGCGATCGCCGACGGCCGGATCAAGCAGACCCCGGCCGGGTCGGTGCTGATGACGGGCCGCAAGGCGGTCCGCGGTGAGCCCCTCCTGAATTTCGACATCCTGACGGGCGACATGCTGTTCGTCGATCGGGTGTCCTACAACTTCGTGGCCCCGCGGCGCGGCGATACCTTCGTCTTCCGCACCAACAACATCCCCGGGC
>JBIISU010000209.1:0-2950 GCA_044340815.1 Opitutales bacterium
GCTGGAACAGCTGCGGCGGATCGCCCCGCAGGCGCAGGTGCACACGCCGTACGGCGCGACCGAATGCCTGCCCGTATCGACCATCGCCGCGGGCGAGCTGCTGGCCAACCACCGGGAGACCTCGCGTCGGGGCGAGGGCACCTGCGTCGGCCGAGCGGTGGAAGGCGTGACGATCAAGGTCATCCGGGAAGTCGACGGTCCGATCCGGACCCTGGCCGAGGCGACGCCCTGCGCCCCCGGCGAGGTCGGCGAGATCATCGCGACGGGCCCGAGCGTGACCCGCGCCTACCACCGGTTGCCGGAAGCGACGGCGGCGGCCAAGATCGCGGACGGCGAACGCGTCTGGCACCGCATGGGCGACCTTGGGACGGTGGAGGCGGACGGCTTGTTGCGTTTCCTCGGCCGACGCGCCGAGCGGGTCCGCGCCCCGGGCGGCGACTTGCCGACCGAGGCGGTGGAGCCGGCTTTCCGCGCCCACCCCGACGTGGCCCGCTGCGCGCTGATCGGGCTCGGAACGAAGGCCCCGTTCTTGCCGGCATTGGTGGTGGAGCCTCGCGAGGGACGCTTCCCCGGGAACCGCGGGGAGCGCGAGCGGTTCATCGACGGCCTGCGGGCCTGCGCCCGCGGCAACCCGGCGGCGGCGCGGGTGGACACGTTCCTCTTCCAGGCGAAGCTGCCGGTCGACGTGCGGCACAACGCCAAGATCCATCGCCTCCGCCTCGCGAGGGAGTGGACGGAACGCCTGCGGGCGGACCGGCTGAACCCCTGGCGCCGGCTCTTCCGATGAGCCGCCCGACCGTCCTCGTCACCGGTGGCGGCGGCTTCCTTGGACGCGCCGTCGTCGAGCGTTGCCTCGCCCGCGGATACGCGGTGCGCGTCTACGGCCGCACACCCTTGACGCCCGGGCTCGCCGCCCGCGTGGCCTTCCACCGGGGCGACCTCGCGGACGCCGAGGCGCTGACGGCGGCGGTCCGGGGATGCGACTTCGTCTTCCATGTCGCGGCGAAGGCCGGGGTCTGGGGGAAGTGGGAGGAATACGTGCGCAGCAACATCACGGGGACGGAGACCGTCGTGCAGGCCTGCCGCGACCATGGCGTCAAGGCCTTGGTCTACACGAGCACCCCGAGCGTGGTCTTCAGCGGCGAATCGTTCCGCGGCGCCGACGAGTCCCTGCCGTACGGGACCGACTTCCTCTGCGCCTACGCCGAGACCAAGGCCACGGCCGAACGACGCGCCCTCGAGGCCGCCTCGGAGACCCTCAAGGTCTGCGCGCTCCGTCCGCACCTGATCTGGGGCCCGGGCGACCACCACCTCTTCCCCCGCGTGCTGGCCCGGGCCCGCGCCGGGAAACTCCGGATCGTGGGCGAGGGCACGAACCAGGTCGACGTCACGCACGTCGACACCGCGGCCGATGCGCATCTCGGCGCGCTGGACGCGCTCCTCGCCGGCCGTGCCAACGGCAAGGCCTACTTCCTCTCGCAGGGTGAACCCGTGAAGCTCTGGGACTTCATCAACCGCCTCGTGGTCGGGGCAGGCCTGCCGCCCGTCACGAAGCGGATCAGCCTGCGGCGCGCCTACGCGCTCGGGGCGCTGATGGAAGGCCTCTGGACGCTGCTCCCGCTCAAGGGCGAGCCCCCCATGACCCGGTTCGTCGCGGTCGAGTTGGCCAAGGACCATTGGTTCGACGTCTCCGCCGCCCGCCGTGACCTCGGGCTCAAGCCCGCCGTCGACACCTGGAGCGAACTCGACCGCCTTGCGGCGACGTTCAAGGCCGAGGCAGCGACGCCGGTCAACGAGTGAGCACGTCGACCTCGCAAGACTCGCAATAGGGACGGGCCGACGGCGCCAGCACGCCGACGCACAACGGGCAGCGATCACCGGTCAGCGGCACGACCTGGCGGACCGCCGCCTCATGACGGCGACGACGGTGACGCAACCAAGCGAAGAGGCCGACCAGGGCGACCCCGAGGCCGATCATCTGAAAGGCGAACCCCGGGTCCACCTCGCGCCTCGGGTTCCCGGGCACGGGGAGGAAGCCTGCCGCGCCGAAGAGGATGAAAAAGAGGCCGGCCCATATGCCTAGGCTCGAAATCCAGGCACGGACCGGACGGAAGGCGTCGACCTGGAGGAAGCAGGCGTTGCAACGCCATTCGACCCTGCGCCCCAAGGGCATCAGCGGCACGAAGAAGAGATGGTAGACCGCGAGGTGGCGGGTGCCGATCGCCAGGCGTTGAGCCGAACAGACGGAGCACCAGACGTTGCGGCACGCCACCTTCCGGCGAAAGAACTGGTAGCGGCCGTCGACGATCACGCCCGAGTGGTAAGCCGGGGCCGACCCCGAGGCAAGCGGATCGCGGACCCGCGGGGCTTTCGCCCGGGCAGACTTGCGGTGGCCGACCTTTCCTCCAAGGGTGCCGCCATGCCCGCCGACGGACTCCAGCCCGACAAGACCTTCGTGGTCACCATGAAGACCTGGTTCGACCAGACCGACGGACTCGGCATCCTCCATCACTCGCACTACGTCCTGCTGATGGAGCGCGCCCAGAAGACGATGTTCGTCGCGCTGATGGGCAAGGACACGCTCGACCCGGCCGTCGCCCCCGACGTCTACGTCGTGGTGCGCGACATCGACCTGCATTACCATGCGCCGATCCGGCCGGAGTGCGACGTGAAGCTCATCCTGAGCGTCCGCAAGGTCCGCGCCGCCGGCCTGACGGTCGACTTCGAGTTCCGCAGCGCCGACCTCGCCGTCCTGCACGCCAAGGCCTCGCGTACCGTCTGCCGCATGGATGGCAAGACCCACCAGCCGGCGGCGTGGACGGAAGAATTCCGCGCGAAGCACGAGGCGTTGGTGAGGTAAGAGTGGGGGCAGAGTGCTGAGTACGGATTACGGAGTACTGAGTGCGGAGTGCGGATTAGGTAGCACTTAGTGCTGAGTAAATCCATAGAG
>JBIISU010000211.1:0-2935 GCA_044340815.1 Opitutales bacterium
ACATGATCCGGCTGTTCGCCTGGTTCTGCTCCGCCGCTTGCCTCGGCGCGGCCGACATCGCCGGCTCCGACGTCCTCGCGCCGGCATTGCTGACCGGATTGCGTCAGGTCGCGCCGACGGGTCGGACGGTCGATCTCGCCGGTACGTTGGCCGCGCGGCGCGGACTCGCCGCCGGTCAGGTGGGTTGCGCCTTGCTGCTGGGTCGGCCCGACGAGTCGGCGCCGACCGGACCGAACGGCGTCGAGCTGGTCCCCTTCCCTTTCGCGCGCGCCGCCGCCGTCGTGGCCGTGCACCGGTCGAATCCCACCGAGCAGGTCAGCCTCGGGTCCCTCGCGGGGATTCTCGCGCGCGAGACCGCCGCTCCGCTCGGCAATTGGAACGAACTCCCGGGCGGTGGCCGTAACGACCTTTTCACCGCCGCGATCCATTCTCCGGAAGGCAGCTTCATCCGGGAGATGGTCCGGGGATTGGCCCTGGGGCAGAGTCCGTTCCGGGAGAGCGTGCGCCTGGATACGCCGGCGCTGCAGGTGAAGGAAACCCTGGCTTCGGTTTCCGGGGCCTTGGTCCTCCTCCCCTTTCCCGCCGCGGGGGACGCCAAACTACTGCAAGTGTCGGACGGTCGTCCGGGTCGCTCCCTGACCGCCTACACCCCGACGGAGATGAATATCTATAACGGCGACTACCCGTTGAGCCTACCCGCCACCCTCTATATAAGGAAGGACCAGCTGGAGGCCTACGCCCCCGTGGCCCGTTGGGTGCTGTCGGACGAGGCGGCGACCCGCCTCCGGGAGCGTGGGCTTACCCCTACCCCCCCTTCCCTGCGGGCCCGCCTCCTCCAAAGGCTTGACACCCGCTAACGGCTTTGGTCTGCTCCCCTTCCAGCGCGCGCGTAGCTCAATGGTAGAGTACCACCTTGCCAAGGTGGCTGTTGCTGGTTCAAGTCCAGTCGCGCGCTCCACTTTAAAATGGAGCTAAAACCCGCCGAAACCCGGCGGGTTTTTCATGTTCAGGCCGCCGGGCCGACGGGGAAAGTCACGATCACCCGCAGACCGCGGGGTTGGGCGGGTTCGGCGACGGCCGTCCCCCCGTGGAGCTCGGCCACTTGGCGCACGATGCTCAACCCGAGCCCGCTGCCGCCGGCGCGGCGCGATTTATCCGTCCGGTAGAAGCGGTCGAACAGCCGGGGCAGGTCGACGGGGGCGACCCCGGCGCCGTCGTCGGTCACCCGGAGCTCGGTCCCCTTCTGCCCGCTCACCGTGGCGATGCGGATCCGGGTCGCCCCGGCCGCGTGCGCCAAGGCATTGTCGATGAGGTTCTGGACCAGGCGGCGGGATTGGACCGGGTCGGTCGCGGCGGCCTCGTCGGCCCGCAGGTCCAGCTCCAGCTCGACCCCGGCCGCCCGGGCGCGGGCCCGGTATTCCTCGCAGACTTCCCGCGCGGCCCGGTGCAGTGCCCCGGCTTCGCGCAGCGCGCCTTGGCCGCTCTCCAGGCTGGCCAGCGCGAGCAGGCCTTCGACCAGCCCCTGCAGCCTGCCCACCGAGGCGACGATCTTGCGGATGAAACGCGACCGGTCCTCCGCGGACATCGTCGCGTGGTCGTCGTCGAGGGTCTCCGCGTAGCCCCGCAGGATCGTCACCGGCGTGCGCAGGTCGTGCGAGACGTTGGTCACGAATTCGCGCTCCATCGCCTGCAGCCGCTTCAGCGCGGTGACGTCGGCGAGCACGAAGATGGCGGCGTCCTCCCCGAACGCCTCCGGGTCGGTGCGGGCGCCGGCCGCCTGGACCCACACGTCGGCCAGCGGCGCGCGGTTGAGCAGGATCGTCGCCTTTCCTTCGCCGGTGCGCCGTACCTGGCCGATCAGCTCGATGAAGTCCGCGCTCCGCACGAGCGGCACGACCGCGCCGCCGGCGTCGTCGGGTCGCAGGCCGAAGAGCGCGACGGCCGCCGGGTTGGCGAGCCGCAACCGGTCATGCGCGTCCACGACGAGGACGGCATCCGTCAGCGGCGCCAGCAGCGCCTCGATCCGCCGGGCCGCGGCCGCGCGGATCTCCCCTTCCCCGCTGGTCCGCGTCTCCACGGCGCGCAGCAGCTCATCGAGCCCGAGCCAGCGGACGAGCCGGCCCTCGGGCCGCCGCGCGGGTTGTCCGCGCAGCAGCGCGCGGCGCGCCCACGTGAGGCAGCGGCCGAGTTCCGCGGAGCACCAGCCGGCGAGCGCGAGCGTCGCGACGAGCAGGATCCACGGCAACCAGGTCATCGGACGTCAGCGTGGCGGCGCGCCGGGCGGGGGCGAGCGCAAAGCCTTCAGCCCGCGACGCGGTAGCCGACGCCGCGCACGGTCTCGATGACCTCGCCGGCCGCGCCGAGCTTCTCGCGCAGGCGGCGGACGTGCGTGTCGACGGTGCGCGTCTCGAGGTCCGGCGAGTAGTTCCAGACGTCGGCCAACAGTTCCTCGCGCGACTGCACGCGGCCTTTCCGCTCGAGCAGCAGCCGCAGGAGCTTGAACTCGGTCGCGGTCAGTTCGACGGCCTTGCCCTGCGCGGTCACTTCGTGGCGTTCGATGTCGAGCAGCAGCGCGCCCGCGGCGAGGCGCGTCGACGGCTTCGCCGCGGCGGACTTCGCGCGACGCAGCAGCGCCTGGGCCCGGAGCATCAGTTCGCGCACGTCGAACGGCTTCGCGACGTAGTCGTCGGCGCCGCTCTCCAGCCCCTTGACCTTGTCGGCCGTCTCCGCCTTCGCCGTGAGGAAGATGACCGGGGTGTCCTGGAGCAGCGCATCCGCCCGCACCATGCGCAGCAGCTGCACGCCGGTCAGTTCGGGCATCATGACGTCGAGGATGATCAGGTCGGGGCGGAAGTCGCGGGCCAGCCCGATCGCCCGCAAGGGGTCGTTGAGCGCGCGGACGGCGTAGCCGGCTTGGCGGAATTTGTAATCGAGC
>JBIISU010000212.1:0-2931 GCA_044340815.1 Opitutales bacterium
CCTCGTGCTCGAGCCGAAGGACTGCCCCACCCTCTTCTCGCCCCTCGCGATCCGCAAGGTCTGCCACCGCCATTACGGCCTCGGCTCCGACGGCATCCTCTACGGTCCGATCGAGCGCACCGACGGCGCCTTTGGCCTTCGCATCCTCAATCCCGACGGCTCCGAGGCGGAGAAGTCCGGCAACGGCATCCGCATCTTCTGCCGCCACCTCCTCGACACGAAGCGCGTCAAGCAAGGCGAGGAATTCCGCCTGCACACGCCCGGCGGCTTCGTCCGCTGCACGGTCTTCGACGGCGGTGCCCGCATCCGCGTCGAGATGGGCAACGTCTCCTTCCGCGCCCCGGTCATCCCGCACGTCGGCCCCGACCGCGAAGTCCTCGGCGAGGAGATCACGGTGCTCGGCAAGACCTTCCGCTACTGGGCCGCGACCGTCGGCAACCCGCACTGCGTCATCCCGGTGACGGAGCTGAGCGCCGACCTCGCCAAGACCTACGGCCCGGCCCTGGAGGTGCACCCGAATTTCCCGAACCGCACGAACGTGCAGTTCATGAAGGTCCTGGACCGCGCGAACATCCAGATCGAAATCTGGGAGCGCGGCGCCGGCTACACCCTGGCCTCCGGCTCGTCCTCCTCGGCCTGCGCCGCCGTGGCCCGTAAAATGGGCTCGGTCGACCCCGATTTGACGGTCAATATGCCGGGCGGTAAGATTATGATTGGCATCGGTGGGGATTATTCCATCGTGATGACAGGTCCGACGACCCCCGTGGGCATCTTCGAGATGCACCCCGACGTCCCGGACCAAGACATCGCCGTTTAAGGCGAGAGGTCTTTTCCTAGTCAGCCTTCTCCTTTGGCGCCCCTTTCGGGGGTGCGCCCCTAACCTACATCCAACCCATGGCCCCCCGCCAGCCGTTGCCCAACATCTCCGAGGACGACTTGATCGACCTGGCGGGCGGCGCGACCGTGAAGTTCGCCCAGGAGCTCGTCGCCAAGGGTAAGGTCAAGAAGGCCCTCTGGACCGCCCCGGTCGTCGAGGCCCTGGTCGACGACGGCACCGAGACCCGCGAAGCCCGCTGGAACCTCCGCTCGATCACCTTCCAGCGCAACGAGTGCGGCTGCGAGGTTTCCGTCGGCCGCCGCAAACTGTGCGTCCACTCGGTGGCAGCCTATCTGGCGCTCGCGCAGAAGGAAGGCTACCTGAAGCCCGCGGAGCCCGCCAAAGCCGCCGTCGAAGCGACCGTCCGCTCCGTGCGGGACGACGCCGCCGCCAAGGCCGCCCCCAAGACGGGCGCCGCCGCCAAGCCGACTAACGGTGCGAAGCCCGCCGCACCCGCCCCCACCGGCCCGCGCCTGAAGTCCCTCACCCTTTCGGAGAAACGCGGCACGCCCATCGAGGTGCGCTTCATCATCCCGCCGAACATCGCCACCGCCGCCAAGCGCGACGAGATCGTCTGCCGCCTTGAGCTGCGCGTCGACGACGTGCAGGTGGCCCCCGAGAACCTCGACCGCAGCAAGGCGTGGACCATCGAGCCGGACACCATCTTCTTCCTGGCGATCATCGAGAACCTCTGCCAAGGCAAGCTGCAGGGCATCCTCCCCCTCACCCGCCGCCACCTGCGCCAGCTGCTGACGATGGGCAAGGGTCTGGCCATCTTCCGCATGGCCAACGCCCCCGAGGTGCCCTTGGCGTGGGAAGGCGACCTGCTGGAACGCGTCCACGAACACCTGAGCGAGCCCGTCGCGACGCCCCAGACCAACGCCGCCGGCGATCCGCCCGACGACGACGGCGAGCAGGAGGTCCGCTCGCAGGACCGCGGCCGCGAGGACAGCACGTGGATGGATGGTTCGATGAAGTGGCTGCGCATCCGCCTGCCTCAGCAATCGTCCGGCCCCGTCGCGGAACTCCGCGAGACGCTCCAGCGCAACGGCTTCACCCTCGAGACCGCCACCCGCGAGTGGTACCTCGCCGGCACCATCCAGGTGCTGAACTTCCTCGGCCGCCACCACCGCCTGCTCTTCGACCAGAACCACGCGGTGATGTCCCACAACCTCGGGCACTCGCTCCGCAACGTCGCGCTGGCCAAGGCGAAGTGCGACGCCTCGGAGCAGGAAAAGGGCTTCCGTTTCGCCATCGGCGTCGACCCGGAGGGCAAGTCGCCCAAGGTCGTCCAGGAGGCGCTCAACAGCGGCCGCATGTTCTTCTACACGGACCGCGGGCCGCGCCTCATCACCCCCGAGCTGCTCGACTCCATCCGCAACGCGCAGCGCCGCATCACCGGCGAGGCGAAGCGCGACGTCGACCTCGACCTGCAGCTGACCATCGGCCTCGCCGACCTCGCCAGCGCCGACGCGATCGCCGAGGAACTGCAGGCCGCCTTCGCCCCGCCTGAGACGTGGACCAAGCGCTCCGCGGCCATCCGCAACCTGTCGAAGCTGCAGCCCGCCCCGATCCGCGAGGAGCTCAACGGGATGCTGCGCATCTACCAGCAGGTCGGCGTGGCCTGGCTGTGGCACATCCACAACAACAACCTCGGCGGCCTGCTGGCCGACGAGATGGGCCTCGGCAAGACCGTGCAGGCGCTCGCCTTCCTCGAGGCCCTGCGGACCCATCGCCGCGAGGACGGCCCGTGCCTCGTGGTCTGCCCCGCCTCGCTCGTCGAGAACTGGCGCCGCGAAGCCCGCCGCTTCACGCCCTCGCTCAAGGTGCTGGCCCACCACGGCCAGTCCCGCGAATCGGCCCCGGAATACCTGCAGAGGTTCGACCTGATCGTCACCTCCTACGGCACGCTGGCCCGCGACATCGGTTCGTTCGCCCTCGTCACCTGGGGCGCCGCGATCTGCGACGAAGGCCAGAACATCAAGAACGCGCGCTCGCAGTCGGCCAAGGCCGTCAAGCAGCTCATCTCGAAGGGCCGCTACATCCTCACGGGC
>JBIISU010000213.1:0-2918 GCA_044340815.1 Opitutales bacterium
CGAGCGCAGCGGCCTCCTTGGGCGCGAGCTGCTGGTTATTCAGCTTGAGCTCCTTGCGCGGCACCGCTTTCGGCTGGGGCGCCGGACGCAGGTTCTGGTCGATGCGCACCGGTTCGAGCGTCGGTGCGACCTGCGCGGAAAGCGATAAGCCTGCGACGACGATCGACGTGGCGGCCGCCAGCAAGAACGGCCGACGGACCGCGGAAAAAACCGGGCGAAACATAGCACCGGCAATCCTCCTTTCATACCCCACAAAACAAAAGAGCCCTTGTGGCCATAAGTTATGGTCAGAAGTGGGGAGGCGGGGAGGTGATTCCCCCTTGAGCTTCGCCGCTCCCAACCGCCAACCGCTAACCTCCGATCCTTACCCTTTACCCTTCACCGGTCCGATGGATCCGCCTGGTTCCCAGGTGCGCTGGTAGACCGAGACGTAGACTTCGTCTTCGACCTTCTGGGAGCGGGCCCAGATTTCGGCCTGCTGGGCGATGCTGTCCGGTGAGCTGAGGCAGCAAGCGACGGGCGGGGCATAGACCCGGGTGGTCGCGTTGCCGACGAGCGCGACGACGGAAAGGTCGCGCGGAAACTCCAGCCCTTTGGATCCGAAGAAAGCGATGGCCGGCATGAAATCCGTCCACTGTGGGAAGATCACCGCCGTCGCCCCGCGGTCCAATCCTGGGCCAAGGAAACCTCCCATGTTGTCGGTCGTGAGCGGCTGCGCGGTGAGCTTCACCTCGATGCGCACATCGTGCTCCTTGGCGAGCCGGGCGATGGCCGCCATCGACTCGCGGAGCTTCGCTTTCCGCGCGAAGAACGGCATCAGGAAGTGACGATGACCCAATGGAATCAGGTGTTTGAGCGCGATATCGACCAGGTAGCCATACTTCACCCCCAGCGAGGTGACGCGCTTCGAACGCAAGGAACCGAACATCGAGGCGATCTTGGCCGGATGCCGCGAGACGCCCGCGAAGAGCGGCGTATCCGGCGTCATCAGGATGACGTGCGTCGGGCGCGACTTGACCATCTCGGCGTGGGCGGCCTTGCGGCGCTCCACCCCCTGCACCTGACTCAGGTCGACGAACCTGAAGCCATCCCCCTTGGCCTTGAGGTTCTGCTCGAGCCGCAGGACACCCATGGAGATGGAGGCGTCATAGGAAATCAACGGCTGGGTCGACAGCGCCAGAATCTCAAGGTGCCCGGATTTTGGCCGGGACCCGGCCACGCCCGGAGCGACCTCAAGGCGGCGCTTCCCCCCTCGGCTGACCAAGACCCCGCGCTCGGTCAGGAGCGCGATGGCCTTTTGGACCGTCGGCAGGCTGACCTTGTGCTGCTGGGCTAGGTCTCTGCCCGACGGAAGCAGACCTTTCCATCCTTCCTGACGAATCTGGGCCTCGATGCCATCCGCAAGGTGCTCAAAAACGGACTTTTTCTCGAATTTCGCGGTAGGCATGGCAATTTATACGCAGTATTATTCGCATTAAATCTGATAAAAGCCATCGGTTTTGTGGACTTACGAATTGGTCAGATATGGTGCTAATCGCACGAGGTGATGGCGGTTAGCGGTTGGCGGTTAGGAACGCCCGAGATGGCTGCGTCGTGGACTGCATCGACAGGAAGCAATGGGTAGAGATGCGATGAGATCGCAGCTTGTCTCTCTGCCGCGCCCAACCGCTAACCGCCTACCGCTGAAACCTTTCTTGGGCAGGGGCAGCACCGCGTGCTGGCCTAGCTGCAGCTCGTCCGCTCTGCGGCGGCCCTATGTCGCGACGGGGTCCAGCACAGCAGCCGTAAGTCAACGACCGACGGCTCAGAGTTCCTCGATGCCGGCCCGGAGCTCGGCGGCCTTCCGGCGGACGGCGGCCTGCTCGGCGGGGGGCATCTGGGCGGCCTGGCGCACGGCCATGCCGACGCGCGGGTTGTTCAGGAAGCGGTCCTGATGGCGGAGCCAGAAGTCCCAATAGAGGGCGTTGAGCGGACAGGCGAGCGGGCCGGTGCGGTCCTTGGGGTCGTAGGGGCACCCTCCGCAGTAATTAGACATCTTGGAGATGTAGCTGGCGGCGCAGCAGTAGGGCTTGCTGGCGAGGAAGCCGCCGTCGGCGTGCTGGCTCATGCCGATGACGTTCGGGAGCTCGACCCACTGGAAGGCGTCGATGTACACGCCGAGGTACCAGCGTTCGACCTCGGCGGGGTCGATCCCGGCGGTGAGGCAGAAGGAGCCGATGACCATGAGGCGCTGGATGTGGTGCGCGTAGGCGGTCTGGAGCGATTGGCCGACGGAATGCCGGAGGCAGTTCATCTTGACCTCGCCGGTCCAGAACCAGGCGGGCAAGGCGAGCGTGTGGCCGAGCCCGTTGGCGTCGGCGTAGCCGGGCATCTTGGCCCAGTAGACGCCGCGGATGTATTCGCGCCAGCCGATGATCTGGCGGACGAACCCCTCGGTCGCGGCCAGCGGGTAGCGGGCGGGATCGCGGAGGTGCGCCGCGGCGGCGGCTTCGGCGACCTCCCGGGGCGCGAGTAGTTTGACGTTGAGGGCGAAGGAGAGGCGCGAATGGAAGAGGCGGTCCGAGGTCGTGTGCATCGCGTCCTCGTAGTCGCCGAAGTCCGGCAAGCCGCGCTCGATGAACGCGGCGAGCTGCGCCAAGGCCTCGGCCCGGTCGCGGGGCCAAGGGAACTCCGCCGCGGCGGGCTCGCCCATCGTGCGCACGCCCGCGGCCGCGATCTCGGCCCACAGCGCGCGGTGGTCATGGCGGACATCCCACGGCGCCGGCGGCGGAGGCGTCCCCTTCCACGGCTTGCGGTTCTCCTTGTCGTAATTCCATTCGCCGCCCAGCGGGGTGCCCTCCGGCTCCAGCAGCAGCCGCGTGCGCACGCGCATCCGCCGGTAGTAGGACTCCATCAGCCAGCGCTTCGCGTCCTTCTGG
>JBIISU010000214.1:0-2901 GCA_044340815.1 Opitutales bacterium
AGGCATCGGCCATGAATCGGTCGAGGCCGAGCGCGCGGGCCTCACGGCCGACTTCACCTTGGCGAACCTGGAGCGCATCCACCACCACATGGCGGTTCGTTTCGAGGGCTGGATCAACCTGCCGACCGCCGGGGATTACACCTTCTTCGTCAAGGCCAACGGGGCCACGTTGATGGTGGACGGCAAGGAGGTGCTGACGCTGACGCCCAAGGACCGGCGCGGGACGCAATCGACCGAAGGCAAGGCTTCGCTGGCCGCCGGCTGGCGCAAGCTGCGGCTCGACTACTACCACACGGGGCGCGAGCCGACGTTGACCTTCGAGCTGGCGGGTCCCGGCCGGGCCCGCGGACCGATCCCCGCGACGAGGCTGTCGGTGTCCGACCAGCCGATCGCGGCCTACCGCGCGCCGACGGTGGACCCGGCGATGGCCGCCCGCGGACGCGAACGTTTCGCCCAGCTGGGCTGCGCCTCCTGCCATGACGACCTGGGCGTGAAGGGCGCGACCGCCGCGCCGCTGGCTTCACTCGACCCCGCCAAGGGTTGCCTCACGGATGCACCGCACCGTGGGGCCCGCTTCGCCTTGTCCGCCGAGCAGCGCGGCTGGCTCACCGCCGCCCTGCGGACGCCGGCGCCGAAGCCGACGGCGGAGCAGTCCCTGCACGCGGAACTGTCGCGCCTCAATTGCATCGCCTGCCATGAGCGACGTGGGCTCGGCGGCGTGCCGGCGGAGCGCAACGCGCTCTTCACGGGAACGGCCCCGGCGCTGGGCGACCAAGGCCGGCTCCCTCCCCCGCTGTCCGATGTCGGCGCAAAGCTGACGCCCGCGGGGCTCGAGGGCGCGCTGCTGCAGGGCCGCCGACCCCGCCCGTACGTCGACACGGCGATGCCGCAGTACGGCGAGGCGAACGTGCGGCGCCTGATCGCGCTCTTCGGCGAGGTGGACCGGCTCGAGACGGCGACGCTGCCGACGGTCGCCAACCTGCAGGAGTCCCGCAACGCGGGCTACGAGATGGTGGGCGCGAAGGGCTTCAGCTGCATCGCGTGCCATGACTTCAACGGGCAGAAATCGGCCGGGGCCGGCGCGCTCGACCTGGTCGACCTGACCCAGCGGATCCAGAAGAACTGGTTCCACCTCTACATGCGTTCGCCGCAACGCTTCCACCCGGGCATCATCATGCCGAGCTACTGGCCAGGCGGCCAATCCCTGCGGCCGGATGTGCTGGGGGGCGACTCCGCCCAGCAGATCGAGGCGCTGTGGCGTTACCTGGAAGGCGGGACGCAGGCCCGTAACCCGGTCGGCCTTTCCCGCCAATCCAAGGAAGTCCGCGTGACGGACGTGGCCGAGATCGCCCGCGGCCGCAGCAGCATCGGCTACCGCGGCCTGGCGGTCGGCTACCCGAGCCGAATCAGCCTCGCGTTCGACACCGAGGAGATGGCCCTGCGCCAGCTTTGGAAGGGGGAGTTCGCCAACGTGGACCTGGGCTCGTTCCAACCCCGGGCGCAGAACACTTTGGCCGCGCTGCCGGCGGGGGTACCGTTCCACCGGCTGCAGTCGCTCGACGACGCCTGGCCGGCCAAGGGCAAGACGACCTTCGGATTCCCGCAGAACCTCGGCTACCAGTTCCGCGGCTACGACCTCGATGCGTTGCGCCGGCCGACCTTCCATTACGAATACGGGGCGGTGAAGGTGGACGATCGCTTCGAGGACCTGACGGATGCCGCCGGCAAGGCCTACTTCCGCCGGACGCTCCGCTTCACCGCGTCGGAGGGGACGGCGCCCTTCCACTTCCGCGTGGCCGCCGCCGGTAAGGTCGCGGCCACCGCCGCCAAGACCTACGCCGCCGACAAACTCGAGGTCCGCCTCGTCGCGACGCCTCCCGCGATCGTGCGCGAGGGCGAACTGCTGATTCCGCTCACCCTGCCGGCCGGCACCACCACCCTCACCCTCGACTACCAATGGTAATGCGACGACTCTGCCTGGCCCTCGCGGCCCTCGCCCCGGTGACGGGCCTACCCGCCGAAGACCTCGGCGCGATGTGGGGCACCGCCGCCGCCGAGGCGAAATACTACCCGCTCGTGGACATCCCGATCCCCAGCACGGTGCCGATGCGCCCGGGTGGCCTCGAGGTCCTGCCCGACGGGCGCCTCGCGGTTGGCACGCGCCGCGGCGACATCTACTTCGTCACCGGCGCCCTCGCGACGCCGCCGAAGCCGGAGTTCCACCTCTTCGCCTCGGGGCAGGACGAGATCTTCTCGCTGGCTTGGCGCGAGGGCGCGATGCTCGCGACGTCGTTCGGCGAGGTGACGCGCATCCGCGACGTGGACGGGGACGGCGTGGCCGACCGCTACGAGACGCTCTCCAACAACTGGGGCTACGCCGAAGGGCATGAGTTCGCCTTCGCGTCCAAGCCGGACCCGGAGGGCAACCTCTGGGTGGCGCTGGGCCTCAGCGGCTCCTACGAGTCGCACAACCTCTTCCGCGGCTGGGCGATCAAGGTCACGCCGGACGGGCGCATGATCCCCGTGTGCAGCGGTCTGCGGAGCCCCGGTGGCGTCGCCGCCAACGCCCAGGGGGCCATGTTCGTCATCGAAAGCCAAGGCCCCTGGAACGGCAGCTGCTCGCTCAAGCACCTCAAGCCCGGCGGCTTCCTCGGCCACCCCGCGAGCTACAACTGGTACCCCTACACCGCGGACCTCAAGGCGCCGGTGAAGCCGAACAGCCAGTCCCGCCTGCACCTGGAGCGCGCCCGCGTGCCGGAACTCGTCCCGCCCGCGGTCCGCTTCCCCTACATCAAGATGGGTCGCTCGATCTCGGGCTTCCGGCTCGACACCACCGGCGGCAAGTTCGGCCCGTTCGCCGGCCAGTTCTTCCTCGGCGACTACACGCTGAGCATCATCCTG
>JBIISU010000215.1:0-2878 GCA_044340815.1 Opitutales bacterium
GCTCGGCGGCCTGGAGGCCGGCGAGGAGGAGCAGGGCGAGGAGTAGGGGACGGAGGCGGGACATGGTCGCGGGACTACGCCTCCATTGCGTCACTTCCCCCGACTATGGCAAGCGTGGCAAGGAGGAGTAGAGGATGGGGGATGGCGGTTAGCGGTTGGGGGATAGGGGGTGATTCTAAGCCAGACCTTGCCGCTAACCCCCAACCGCTACCCCCTAACCGCCACCACCAGTTTTCCCAACAAACAGGCCCGGCGGGTGCCGGGCCTGGGGGGACGCCTGGGCGGCGGCTTACTTGGCGAAGCTGCGGTAGTCCGTGCCCATCTGCTCCGGCACCACGTTGATCGTGTTGCAGATTTCGTCGGGGACCCGGGTGCCGTCGACGGCCTTCACGTTCATCTTGATGCGCATCTGCTCGACGGGCTTCAGGCCGGGGACCTCGAGGAAGACCGTCTTGCCGTCGTCGGAGACCTTGACGGACTTGATCGCGACGGGGTCGGTGCCTTTCTCGCCGGGCTTGCTCACCTTGTAGTCGGCGGAACCGTAGGCGCTCGAGTAGAGGTAGTTGTACTGCTCGATCGAGTAGTTCTGCAGGTCGCCGGCGGACTTCTTGTCGAGGGCGCTGGTGAAGCCGATGGTGATGCCCTTGGTCGTGACGTGCAGGGTCTCCTGCATGGTCACGGACTTGCCCGTGTAGCGCACGCGGTGGAGGGCGCCGTCCTTCACGCCGTTGGTCTGCCAGCCCTTGAGGCCGGAGGTGTACAGCTGCCCGTCGACCGGGCTGAAGCGGCCGCGCATCTGGCCGGTCGTGAACTTCAGCGGGAACTTGACCACGCCGCCCTGGGCCACGTCGCCGACGCGTTCCTGGAGGACGCCGAAGAGCGAGGACTTGCCGTAGGACAGGTAGAGCATGCGGCCCTCGAACGGACCCCACTGCTTGCTGGTGACCCAGGTCTGGCCGCCGTTGGAGTTATCCACGTCGTAAGGGAGCCAGCAGAGGTGCGGGGAGTACTTCGTGGGCGCGGGCGTCTGGTGGGCGAGGTCGGGCACTTCGATGAACTCACCCGGCTTGGACAGGTGGATGTAGTCGGCCGGCACCCAGGTGCCCTGGTTGTCGCCGTTGGAGACCTCGCCGTTGGGGCCGACGCCCATGCCGTTCGGGGCGCGGATGCCGGTGGCGTACACTTCGAACTTCTTGCCGTCGGCCGACACCTTGAAGATGCAGCCGTGGTGGTCGCTGAGCGGACCCCAGCCGCGGCCACCCGGGTTCACGGGGCCGCCCTTGAGGAAGTAGAAGTTGCCCTGGCTGTCCGTCTGCAGGTCGAACGTGAACTCGTGGAAGTTCGAGGTCACCTGGACGTCGTTGTTGAAGTTCTCGTAGAAGTCGGCCTCGCCGTCGCCGTCAAGGTCCTTGAGGCGCGTGATCTGGTCGCGGCCGAGGACGTAGAGCTCCTCGTTGACGACCGCCAGGCCGAGGGCGTGGAAGATGCCGGTGGCGTGGCGGCGCCACGTGATCTTGGACAGTTTGCCGTCGGCGATCTTGCCGATCCAGACGTCGCCGCTCCAGGTGGAGAAGGCGATGCGGCCGTCCTTGAAGAACGCGAGGGCGCCGACGCGGATCCACGACTTGTAGGGATTGACCTCGGGGACGGTGACGTTGTCGACGAGGTAGGGGGCGTTGAGGATCTCGGCCAGCTTGTCCTGCAGCGCGGCCTTCTTGTTGGCGTCGGTGGCCTTGGCGATCTGCTCCTTGACCGAGTCGGCCTGCTTTGCCTGGTCGACCTCGCCGAGGACGCCTTCGGTGACGACCTCTTCCTTCCAGTGCGAGGCGCCGCCCTTGGTGAAGGCGCGCAGGTCGGTGGGCTTGGCGACGCCCGCGGCGGCCTTGGCCAGCGCGCCGGCGTCCTTGCCGCCGTGGGCGAAGGACACCTTGAAGCTCGTGCCGGCGGCGACCTTGCCGAGTTTCAGCGTGAGCACGTTGCCTTCGGTCGAAAGCGCGCCCGTGACGCCGTGGACGGCGACCGCGGTGGGCAGTTCGTCGCCGGGCTTGCCCTTGCTGAGCGTGAGCGCGGCGGTGAGGCCTTCGGCCTTCATGGACCCGCCGTAGGGCAGGTTGGCGAGGCGGACGGATTCGGCGAGGTCGCCCGACACGACGGTGAAGGCGCGGCTGAGGACCTTGACGCCGTCGATGGTCTCGAGCTCGGCGCTTTCGAGGATGCTGGCGCCGCCGACGGTGTAGGCGAAGGTGACGCGGTCGCCGGAGAGGTAGAGGCCGAGGTACTTGGAATGTTCGCGGGGGAGCGGGCCCAGCGGGACCGGGGACATGACGCCGGCGGGGCCGACGGGCAGCTTGCGGGGGTCGGCGAAGCTGCCGTTCTGGCTCCAGCCGGGGCCGGGGTTGGTCTCGGCGAAGAGGTCGGCGCCCTCGGCCGGGGCGGGGTTCGGGCCGTGCCCACCATCGAAGGCGACGCCCTTGCGCTTGAACCAGCCGCCGGACCAGAGGCCGGCGCCGCGCAGGGTCTCGGTGTCGAAGGCGTAACCGGCATCCTCGTTGCCGAGGTTCACCAGGATCGCCTTGTTGGCGGCACAGCCCTTGTTCTCGAACGGGTTCTTGCCCTGGGTGTTGTCGATGGAGGCGCTCAGGAAGCGCCCGTAGTCCATGTCCATGTATTTACCGGTGGG
This sequence comes from Opitutales bacterium, assembly GCA_044340815.1. GTDB lineage: Bacteria > Verrucomicrobiota > Verrucomicrobiia > Opitutales > UBA953 > UBA953. Next base: position 2,681 of record JBIISU010000215.1, read on the forward strand.
CTTGGCGGCCTTCTTGGCCTCGGGCTTCTTGGCCTCCGCCTTCTTGGGGGCGTCGGCGGCGAAACCGGTGAAGACCGACAGCGCCAGGGCGCCGAGGGTGAGCAGGTTACGGGGGGTCGTCATGGGGTTGTTAGGTAGAGGGGTGATCCGGGGGTGGGGCTTTCTCGATTTGAGCCAGCCCCGTCCCCTTGTCCACCG
>JBIISU010000020.1:0-9954 GCA_044340815.1 Opitutales bacterium
CAGGGTTTCCTTCACCTGCAGCGCCGGCGTATCCAAGCGCACGCTCTCGCGGAACGGACCCTGCCCCAGGGCCAATCCCCGGACCATCTCCCGGATGAAGCTGCCTTCCGGCGAATGGATCGCGGCAGTGAAAAGGTCATTGCGGCCACCGCCCGGGAGTTCGTTCCAATTGCCGAGCGGAGCGGCGGTCTCGCGCGCGAGGATCCCCGCGAGGGACCCGAGGCTGACCTGCTCGGTGGGATTCGACCGGTGCACGGCCACGACGGCGGCGGCGCGCGCGAAAGGGAAGGGGACGAGCTCGACGCCGTTCGGTCCGGTCGCCGCCGGCTCGTCGGGCCGACCCAGCAGCAAGGCGCAACCCACCTGACCGGCGGCGAGTCCGCGCCGCGCGGCCAACGTACCGGCGAGATCGACCGTCCGACCCGGCGGCGCCACCTGGCGCAATCCGGTCAGCAACGCCGGCGCGAGGACGTCGGAGCCGGCGATGTCGGCCGCGCCGAGGCAAGCGGCGGAGCAGAACCAGGCGAACAGCCGGATCATGTGGGCGGAGACTCGGCCTCGAGCTCGGGCCACTGCAGGAGTTTGCGGTGCAACGTCCGGCGCGAGATGCCCATCAACTCGGCCGCGCGCGTGCGGTTGCCGGCGGCCGAAAGCAGCGCCTGGCGGAGGAGCTGCCTTTCGTTGGCGGCCTTGTCGAGCGACGCGGGGACGGCGGGCGCGGCCCCGATGCGGGCGATGGGCGCGGTGAAGCGCGGGTCGAGGTCCGCGGGCAGGACGACCTTGCCGGCGCGAAGCACGGCGAGGTTCTCGCTGGCGTTGCGGAGCTCGCGGATGTTGCCGGGCCATTCGTAGCGCGTGAGCACGCCGAGGGCCTCGGGCGACAACCGGGCCTCGGGGACGCCGTTCTCCTGCGCGAAGCGCCGGAGGTAATGGGCGAGCAGCAGCGGGATGTCGTCGGTGCGTTCGCGCAGGGCGGGCAGGCGCAGCGGCACGACGGAGAGGCGGTAATAGAGGTCCTCGCGGAACTTCCCTTCCTTGACCATCTGGAGCAGGTCGCGGTTCGTCGCGCAGACGAGCCGGAGGTCGAGGCCGATCGGGCGATGCGACCCGAGCCGCTCGACCGCGCGCGTCTCGAGGAACCGCAGCAGCTTCACCTGGGTGGTGGCGTCGATCTCCCCGATCTCGTCGAGGAAGAGGGTGCCGCCGTCGGCGGACTCGAAGCGGCCGACGCGGCGCTCGGTGGCGCCGGTGAAGGCGCCCTTCTCGTGGCCGAAGAGTTCGCTCTCCAGCAGGTTCGCCGGGATGGCCGCGCAATGCACCGCCATGAACGGTCCCTTCGCGCGTTGGCTCGCCTGGTGGATCATCTGGGCGAAGAGCTCCTTGCCGGTGCCGGTCTCGCCGAGCAGCAGCACCGTCGCGTTGGAGGGGGCGACGGAACGCACCTGCTCGATCGAACGCTGGAGCGCCGCCGAGGAGCCGACGACCTCGCCGAGTGCGAACTTGCGGTCGAGCCGCGTGCGCAGGACGGCGACCTCCTTCTCGGTCGAGCGGGCCTTGAGGCCGCGCTCCAGCAGCAGCTCGACCTGCCGGAGGTCGACGGGCTTCTGCAGGAACCAATAGGCGCCGCGGCTCATCGCCTGGACGGCGGTGTCGACGTCGCCGTAGGCGGTCATCATGATGCAGACCGGCTGCTGGGGCAGCTTCAGCGCGCGCTCGATGACGGACATCCCATCCTCGCCGGCCATGCGCAGGTCGGTGAGCACGGCGTCGGGCGGCACGTCCTGCATGAGGCGGGCGGCCTCGGCGGCGTCCTTGGCGACGAAGCACTCGTACTTGTCGTCGAACGCGGCGCGCAGGCCCTCGCGGGAATGTTTCTCGTCGTCGACGATCAGGACGGTCGGTTTCATGGGGAGCCGGCCTCGGGTTGCGCGCGCTGGGTGGCGCCCCAGGCGCGGGCCGCCTTCTCCGCGAGCGCGGCGCGCGCGGTGGCGACCTCCGCGAGGCGCGCGCGGAGGTTCGCGTTGGCCACCCCGGCGAGGTCGTCGAGGTCGGACAGGTAGACGCCGGCGAGCGCGCGGGCCGCGGGGTCGAAGTTGCGCGGGACGCCGAGGTCGATGAGCAGCAAGGGGCGGCCATGCCGGCGGCCGGCGTGCGCGCGCAGCGCGGCCGCATCCAGCAGGGCGCGCTCCACGGCGGCGCCGCCGACGATGACGTCGTGGGCGTGGGCCTGCGCGAGCGCGTCGGCCAAGGGAAGGCACGCGCCGCCGAATTCCGCGGCGAGCGCGCGGGCGTTCTCGAAGGTGCGGGAAGCCACGGCGACCTGGCCGGCGCCGCGCGAGACGAGCGCCTGCACGACGCGCCGACCGACGTCGCCGGTGCCGAGCACGAGGACCCGCGCGTCCGCGAGGGCGCCGAACGCGCGCTCGGCGAGGTCGACGGCGATGTTGCCGAGGCTGACGTGGCCGTGCGAGATGCCGGTGTGGGTGCGGGCCCAGGCCCCGGCCTGGAAGGCGCGCTGGAAGACGCGGTTGAGGACGGGGCCGGTCATCCCGCGGGCGAGCGCATCCGCGTAGGCGTCCTTGGCCTGGCCGGCGATCTCGACCTCGCCGACCATCTGGGAGTCGAGGCCGGCGACGACGGCGAAGAGATGCTCGACGGCGGCGAGGCCGGGGATCGGCCGCAGATGCTGGTCAAGCGCCTCCGGCTCGGCGCCGGTGGCGCGGAGCAGCGCGGCGCGCACATGCAAGGCGGCGGCCTCATCGCCCACCGCGTAGGCTTCGAGCCGGTTGCAGGTCGCGAGGAGCACGACTTCGGCCAGGCCGGCTTCGCGGGCGGCCGCGTAGAAGGCTTCGACGCCGGCGGGCGCCACGGCGAAGGCCGCGCGATCGTCGAGCCCCGCGGTGCGGTGCGTCGCGCTCAGCGCGACCAAGGTGGCGGGGGCGGCGGTCATGCGCGGGCGGCGGGGAGGGAAAGCCACAGCGCCAGCAAGGCGGGCAGCAGCAGCCAGAGGCTCGCGCGGGCGAACGCGGGTCCGAGCAGGCGCTCGCGCCGGCGCTGCACCGCGACGAACAAGGCGCCCAACCAGGCGACCGACGCGGTCGCGAGCTTGGGCAGCGTGACGAGGGAGCGGTCGGCGGACCAATCGACGGCACCGATCACGAGCGAGAGTCCGAGCATCCACACGGCGGCCCCGAGCAACTGGCCGCCCACGCGTTCCAACGGCACGAGCGCCGGCAGGAACGCGTAGATGCCGCCGAAGCGACGGCCGGCCAGCGCGCGATGCTGGAGGAGGTAGGCGACGGAGTTGAGCGCTTGGGCGCCCAGCACGCAGTAGGCGAGGACGGCGGTCGCGACATGCAGGACGATCATCGGTTTCGCGGCGACGTCCGGCGTGGTCACGGGCAGGCCCAGGACGGCGGCCAGCACCAGGCAGGCGGTCGTGGTCGCGGCGATGGCCCAGGTCGGAAGGCGATGGTCGAAAGTCAGGTCCAGGAAAACGGTCAGCGCGGTCAATCCCCAGCCCAGGGCCAGGACGAGCTCGGGCGTGCTGCCGATCGGGAGCGTGTGGGCATGCAGTCCTTGGTACGCGAGCATCGCGGTCAGCAGGACCCAGCCGGCCCGGAGCGTCCAGAGCCCGGCGACCTTCAGCTTTCCGGACCCGTCCTTGGTGGCGTAGGCGTCGAGGACGGTCGCGGCGAGGAATACGCTGGCGCACCCCAGCAGACAATTCGTCGTCAATGGGGCCACGGCCATGCCGGCAGCCAAAGGAAGCATCCCTTTACTGAAGTGAGGTGTGACAAATTGGCAAACCCACAAAACTGCCTAAAAGCTGATGAAAACTTGCAGATTTACCTCAAAAGGGTAGGGTTATTTCCCCATGGCCTACGACCCTTACGATCTCACCCAGCACCCGCCCCGCAGCCCTCGCGTCCGGCTTGGTGGCCTGGTCATCCTTCCCCGCATGCTGGATAAGTGCCGCGCCACCCTCGCCGGCAAGAACGGCGACTATACCTACAACTGCTCCCTCGATAAGAACGTCCTGGACTTCCTTGGGGTCGACGCGGAAGCCCTTAAGGCTCAGGTAGCCAAGGGCTTAGGAGATGGTGAGGTCCTGGCCTGGATGCTCGCCAACGCCAAGACCCCCCGGCTCGCGCACGAAATCGCCGCGTTCAGCGCCTACCATGAACAGCGCGCCCCCTCGGCCGTCGGTGGCCGGGCACGCCTCAGCGAGTACCAGGCCTCCACCCCCGCCGGCGCCAAGCGCGAAGACATCGCCGGTTGGTTCGATGTGCTCGACCTGGACGACCACCAAAGCTTCGGCGGCAAAGTCTAACTTTCCTCCCCCCATGAAATCGTTCCTCACCTCCCTCAGCCTCCTGCTCTGCGCCTCGCTGACCGCCGCCGCCGACTTCGACTGGAAAACCCGCTTCCCGCAGGGACTCGTCGACGAGGCCGGCAAGACCGTCGATCTCGCGACCCTCAAGGGCAAGACCGTCGCGGTCTACTGCTCCGCCCACTGGTGCCCGCCCTGCCGCACCTTCACGCCGCAACTCGTGAAGTTCGCCAACGAGCACAAGGACAAGCTGGCCGTCGTCTTCATCAGCAGCGATCAAGATGAAGGTAAAATGTTCGCTTACATGAAGGAAACCAAGATGCCCTGGCCCGCCGTCCCCTTCAAGTCAGCGGGCGGAACTGCCATCAAGAAGGAACAAGGCGTGACCGGGATTCCCACGCTCCTCGTCTACGGCAAGGATGGCCAGCTGCTGACCAAGAACGGCCGCGACCTCCCGGGCCTCGAGAAACTGCTCGGCAAGTAAGTGCCCGGCCGGCCCCGCCGCATCCTCCTCGTCTGCATGGGGAACATCTGCCGTTCGCCGACGGCGGAGGAGGTGCTGCGAGTGCATGCCCGCCGCGCCGGACTCGTCCTGCACCTGGACTCCGCCGGCACGGAGAATTACCACGTCGGTGAACCGCCGGACGAGCGGAGCATCCGCCACGCGGCCCTGCGCGGCTACGACCTCTCGGGCCTGCGCGCCCGCCAGGTCGGCCCGGACGACTTCCGGGATTTCGACCTGCTCCTCGCCGCGGACACCCTGAACCTCGGCGTGCTGCGCGACCGTTGCCCGCCGGAGCACCGCGGGAAGCTCGCGCTTTTCCTCGGCGACCGACCCTTGCCGGACCCCTATTACGGTGAGGCGACGGATTTCGAAAAAGTGCTGGATCTGGTCGAAAAACGGGTGGATTCGCTGATCGCCGACTGGTCCCGGGCAACTGATTGATTGCCGAGGCGGGCGCCGCGTGGTTGGCTTCGCTTCCCGATGTACCAAGTCAACTTCAGCGACCAGGCCATGCGCGCCCTGGCCAAGCTGCCCACCTTGGAGCAGATGGAGGTCGTCGAGGCCTTCTCCTCGCTGACGCCGGAGGACCTCCTCGCCGGACGGTCCGACCTCGGGTCCGTCCGCCGCGCCGGCCACACGTACCATCGCCTGCGGGTCGGCGAGTTCCGCATCTATTTCGAGGCGAAGGAAGGCTCGCTGATGGCCCATTACGTGCTCCATCGCCACACCTTCGCCGATTTCGCCTTCCGTTCCCACCTGCCGTTCGCCGATGACGAAGAACGGCTGGAGCAGGAGGGCGGCTTCTGGAAATACCTCGACGAACCCAAGCCCTGACCGTGTCCCATCCTCCCGAAAAGCACGCCTACTCATCCCCCGAGCAAGCGGCCCGCATCTACCTCCTGCCGAACCTGTTCACCGCCGGGAACATGCTCTGCGGGTTCCTCGCGATCAAGAACTGCATCGAGGCGCGCTTCACCGACCTGACCGCGACGGCCCGGGCCGACCACTACCTATGGGCCGTTTGGTTCATCCTGGGGGCGTGCCTCTGCGACCTCTTCGATGGCCGGGTCGCCCGCGCCACGCGCCGCGAATCGTTGTTCGGGGCCGAGTTCGACTCGATCGCCGATACGGTCTCCTTCGGCGTGGCCCCGGCGCTGATGGCCTGCTTCCTGATCATCAACCCGGGGAGCAAGGCCCAGGCCGATGAGAACGTTCAGCTGGCGACCTGGCTGCTCGCGTTCATCTACCTGCTCTGCGTCGGCGTACGCTTGGCCCGCTTCAATGTGCTCACGAACCCCTTGGTGCCCGGTAACGAGAAACGGGCGGCCGGCGGCGATTTCGTGGGGCTACCTTCCCCGGCGGCGGCGGGCATGATGGCCTCCCTGGTCTTGGTGCTCAGCAAGCTCATGCGCCATGCGGATCAGGCCGATCCCTTCGAACAAGCCGTCCAGGCCTGGTCCTGGAGCCTGCTCCCCCTGATGCTGATCATCTCGTACCTGATGATCAGCAACGTCCGTTTCCCGAGCTTCAAGAAGCTCGATTGGACCGCCCGGGCGAAGACCCGGGTCTTCATCCTGATCATCATCGCGGGGGCGGTCATCGTCAAATACCCCGCCTTTTCCTTCCCGGCGATCTTCCTCGGCTACATCATCTACAGCGTCTTCCGCCACGTCTTCCTGCTCAAAAAGAGCGAGATCGACCCGGCTCCGGAGGACGACGATGACATCGTGTCCGAAGTGTGAACAAGCCGTGCATCACCGGTGCTCAAGGGCTTCTGTGAACAAGCCGAGGTTTGTTCACGCTTCAGGCACAGCCGCACGGTCGACCCATACCCTCGACCTTCAAGGGGTTAGGGACCTATGTACGGGATTCCGACCCTTACTGATGCTACGGGTATCTATTTATGAAGGTTAGTTAGATAGTAAGCCGACCCGGTGTGGGCATTGCAGGGTTGCCACTCGCCCCTCCGATGCTCAATTCTGACCCCATCATGAAGTTCAAGGTCAACCGAAACCACTTTTTCAACGGACTCTCGAGCGTCACCAACGTCGTCGGGAACCGGGCCACGATGCCCATCCTGCAGAATGTGCTGATCGAGGCCGAGGGCGACACCATCACCCTGACCACCACGAACCTCGACCTGGGCATCTGCTGCCGCATCAAGGCCGCGGTTTCCTCCCCCGGTCGCATCACCTTGCCCGTCAAGAAGCTGGTCCCGATCATCCGCGCCCTGTCCAGCGCCGAGACCATCGTCGAGTTGACCGGCAAGGACCGCGTCAAGATCACCTCCGGCAGCTCGATCTTCCAGATCGCCGGCTTGCCCGCCGACCAGTTCCCGCCGATCTCCAACTTCGCCGGCCAGCCGACGATCGCCATCGACCAGGACAACCTTGGCTCGATGCTGCGCAAGGTCAGCTACGCGCAGTCGACCGACGAGAACCGCTACATCCTCAACGGCGTGTTCTTCGAATTCTCCGCCGGCAAGCTGACGCTGGTCGCCACCGATGGCCGTCGTCTCGCCAAGTGCGAGCAGAAGCTGGAAGGCTCGGAGAAGACCCTGGCCCTGATCCTCCCGGCCCGCACCATCACCGAGCTGTCGCGCCTGCTGAAGTCCGGCGGCAAGGTCCACGTCTCCAACAACGAACGCCAGGTCGGCTTCACCATCGACATCCCGACCAACGACGAAGGCCTCGTCGACCGCATCCAGCTGGTCTCGAAGGTCGTCGAGGGCAACTACCCCAACTACCGCCAGGTCATCCCCAAGGAAGCCGGTTCCAAGGTGCGCCTCGAGCGCGAGAAGCTCCTCGAGAGCGTGCAGCGCGCGGCGCTCATGACGGACGACCGGAACAACACGATCCGCATGAGCGTCTCGAAGAAGAGCCAGAACCTGGAGATCTCCGCCAAGTCGGATTCGGGCGAAGCCCACGAGCCGATCGCCGTGAAGTACGACGGCCCCGACGTGAACATCGCCTTCAACCCGCAGTACGTCATCGAGCCGCTCCGCAACGTCACCGAGGACGAGATCGATTTCGAGTTCAAGGACGACATGTCCCCCGGCGTCATCCGCGGCCTCAAGGAAGATTTCCTCTGCGTCGTGATGCCGCAGCGGATCTCCTGATCAGAGTCCCGGGTCGGCGTTGTCCGGCAGGTCCTTGATGGCGGCCAGGATGCGGCGGGAAGCTTCCATGAAGCGTTCCGGATGCTCGCGACCCGGATCGTAGTCGCGCGGGTGGAGCGGTCGGCCGAAGCGCACGCGGATCCGGGCGGTCCCGGCGGGGAAGAGCGCGCCGCGCGGCAGGACGTCGCGCGCGCCGCGGATGTGGATCGGGACGACGGGCGCGCCGGAGCGGCACGCCAGCAGGCCCGCGCCCGCTTTGGCCTCGGCGATGACGCCGTCGGCGCTGCGCGTGCCCTCGGGGAAGATCAGCAGGCCGCGGCCGTCGGCGAGCGCCGCCAGCGCGGAGCGGATCGCCCCGACGTCGGCCTGCCCGCGGTCCAGCGGGATGGAGTTGCAGGCGCGGATGACGAAGCCGAAGACCGGGTTGTCGAACAGCGAACGGCGGGCCACGAACGAGATCTCCCGCGGGAGGCAGGAGCCGATGAGCGGCGGATCCACCATGCTCTGGTGGTTGCTCGCGAACAGGCAGGCGCCCTCGGGGATGGTTTCCCAACCTTCGACCTCGAGGGCCGCGAAGACCTCGATGAGCGAGCGTGCGCCGTGGTAGACGGCCTTGTAGATCAGGTTCTTCGACGCGAGGATCATCGGCGGGCGGCGCCGACGAGCGCGACGATCTCCGCGACCACCGCCGCGAGGGGCCGGTGGGTGTTGTCGATCCGGTGCGCGCCGGTCGCGCACATCAGCGGGGCGGTCTTCCGGGTGGAGTCGAGGCGATCCCGGGCGTCGACCGCGTCCGCCTGGCCTTCCGCGGCGCGGCGGCGGGTGCGGGCGTCCGCGTCGGCCTCGAGGAACACGCGCACCTCGGCGTCGGGGAGGACGACCGAGCCGATGTCACGTCCCTCCATGATCACGCCCGCGAAGCCTTGGTCGCGGGCGAGGTCGACCTGGGAGCGTTGGTAGTGCAGCAAGGCGCTGCGGACGGCGGGGAGGGCGGCGAAGAGCGAGACGGCCGCGTTCACCGCGGGCGTCCGCAGCGCCTCGTCCTCGGGCAGCCGGCCGGCGAGCGTGAGCCGCGAGCTGGAGCCGACCACCCGGGAGCCGAGGCCCAGGTCGCGCAAGCCGCGTTCCACGGACTCGGGCTGGTCCGGGGCGGCGCCGGCCGCCAGCAAGGCCGCGGTGAGCGAGCGGTAGTGCGAGCCGGTGTCGACGTGGAGCAACCCGAGTTGGGCGGCCACCTCGCGGCTCGTGCTGGATTTTCCCGACGCCGCGCCGCCGTCGACGGCCACGCGCACGAACCCCGCGCGCAGCGCCTCGAGGGCCGCGAAGAAATCCGGGAACGTCTTGCTGGTGCAGCCCGGGTCCTGGATCGCGATCCAGGGGCGACCGTCGCCGAAAAGGTCGAAGGAGCCCAGCACGCCGAAGCTCATCGCCATGCGATGGTCCTCGTAGGTGTGGATCTCCACCGGACCGTTGGCCGCCGCCCGGCGCAGCGCGGCGCGGTCGGGGTGGATGGTCAGGCTGGACAGGCCGCCGTCGGCGCGGAGCTCGGCGGCGCTGGGGACGACGCGCTGGCCCAGCCGTTCGAGTTCCGTCGCCATCGCGAGGACGCGGTCGGTCTCCTGCTTGCGGGTGTGGGCGATGCCGCGGATGGTCGTGGGACCGTCGGCCAGCGTGGCCACCGTCGCCAACGTCAGGAACGTGTCCGAGAACGCGTTGAAGTCGAAGTCGCCGCCGCGGATCGCCGCCCAGGCGCGCACGCGCAGGGCCGCGCCCTCGCCCGCAAGGTCGGCGCCGCAGGCGGCGGCGACCCGGGCGAACGCCGTGTCGCCCTGCAGCCCGTCGTCGGCGTAGCCGTGCACGCGGACGGACGAGCCCGCGCCGGTCACGGCCGGGAGGGCGATGAAATAACTGGCGGCCGTCGCGTCCGGTTCGATCGCGTAGGCGCCCGGCGCCGCGTAAGGTCCGGGCGCGGGGCAGGACCAGCGGCCGGCGGCGTCG
>JBIISU010000216.1:0-2868 GCA_044340815.1 Opitutales bacterium
AGTCGATGACCACGTCGGCCGAGCCGATAGGCGCGGAGAGGTCGTCGCCCTGGTCGACGCCGGCGGCGATGACGGCCAGTTCGGAGGCCGCCACGTGGGCGATGGCGAGGCCCATGCGGCCTTTGGCGCCGTTGAGGAGGATGCGGATCGGCTGGCTCATCGGAGGGAGGCGAGGGTGGCGTCGGCGACCTGCTCGACGAGGAGGCGGTTGGCCTCGGACATCTCGCAGAGGGGCAGGCGGACTTCGTCCGAACGGATGAGGCCGGCGCGCATCATGCAATGCTTCACGGGCACCGGGTTGGGTTCGACGAAGAGGGTCTTGAAGATCTCGGCGAGCTGGTCGTGCAGGACCTTGGCTTCGGCGAACTGCTTGGTGCGCGCGAGCCGGGCGAGCTTGGCCACCGGACCGGGGATGAGGTTCGACGCGACGGAGATGATGCCTTGGGCGCCGACTTCGGCGAAGGGCAGGGTCAGCGAGTCGTCGCCGCTGAGGACGATGAATTCCGGGTCGGCTTCGCGCACGAGACGCGCGGCCTTCTCGACCTGGCCGCCGGCTTCCTTGATGCCGATGATGTGCGGGTACTTCTTGCGCAGGCGGAGCGTGGTCTCGACGGTGATCTCGATGCCGCAGCGGCCCGGGATGGAGTAGAGGATGATCGGCTTGGCGGTGGCTTCGGCGATGACCGAGAAGTGGCGGAACAGGCCCTCTTGGCTGGGCTTGTTGTAATACGGGGCCACGAGCAGGAACGCATCGGCGCCGGCTTCGTCGGCGCGCTGGGTCAGGTCGAGGGCTTCGGTCGTGGCGTTGGAGCCCGTGCCGGCCATGACCGGGACGCGGCCGGCGGCGAATTCGACGGTCCGGCGGATGACTTCGATGTGCTCGTCGTAATCGAGGGTGGGGGACTCGCCGGTGGTGCCGACGGCGACCAGGCCGTCGATGCCGTCCTTGATCTGGAATTCGACCAGCTTCTTGAGGTCATCCCAGGCCACGGCGCCCTTGACGAAGGGGGTGACCAAGGCCGTGTGGGCACCCACGAAAGCGCGGGGGCCGAAAGGACGGCGGGAAGGGCTGGAACCGGTCGAGGACATTGCGGCGGGAAGGGACCCCCGAACCAACCGCCCCGCGTCGAAAGAGACAAACCCAAAAACCCCGTGGGACGGGGCGGACCCCGCTTAAGGGGCCGGGCCGACGAGGATTCGGTCGTTTTCCGTGTCCGTCACGTAGAGCCGTCCATCCGGGCCGATGCGGGCGCCGTGCGGGCGATTCAGCTGCGTGCCGGCCCAGTCGGCCCCGACGGCCGCGCCTTTCCGGCCGTTGCCGACGATCGTGCGGATGGTCTGCTTCGCCGGGTCGTAGAGGCGGAGGCAGTGGTTCTCGGTGTCGAGGATGAGCACGTTGCCCTTGGCGTCCATCGTCACGTACTTCGGCCCGAGCATGCGGGCCTCGGCGGCGGGGCCGTCCGTCGCGGGGCCGGGCTTGCCGGCCTTGTTCACGACGACGGTGACTTTGCCGTCCTTGATCGCGGCGAGCGCATGGCCGCCGCGGAGGAGCGCGTAGAGCGTGCCGTCCTTGGCCACGCAGCAGGCGCGGACGTCGCCCATCGGGGCTTCGAGCGCGTCCTGTCCGTCCTGAGGGAGTCCCTTCTTGCCGTTGCCGGCGACGGTGGTGATGACCTTGGTCGCGAGGTCGATGCGACGGACGCGGTTGTTCACGATGTCGGCGATATACATGTGCTTGCCGGCGGGATCCATGACGCCGCACATCGGGATGTTCATCTTCGCCTGGTCGGCGGGGCCGCCGTCGCCGCCGAAGCCGGACTTGCCCGTGCCGGCGAAGAGCGTCGCGACGTGCGTCTTCGGGTCGAGGCGCACGATGCGGTGCTGGAAGCTGTCCGCGGCGTAGATCGCCCCATCCGGGCCGACGGAGATGTCGTGCATGCCGTCATACACGGCCGGGGCGAGGTCGAGGCGCCGCGCGGGGGCGGGCGGGAGCATGCCCTTGGGGGTGCTGTCCCACTTCACGCCGGAGATGAACTCAATCTTGCCGTCGTGCAGCTTGAAGATGCGGTTGGCGGGTTGGAACTCGACGCCGTAGGCGTCGCCTTGGGCGTCGAAGGCGAGGCTGAAGGGCTGGCGGATTTGTTCGGCGCCGGGGACCTTGAGGACTTCGATGGCGGCGAGCGGGGCGCCGACCAGCGCGAGGAGGGCGGGGAGCAGGCGGGTAAGTCGCATGCGTTGGGGTTTAGTGCTCCCCATGTTTGGTTTCAAGCGCAGGCCCGCCGGGTGTCGAGAGCCGCCACCCGGCGGGCCTGACCGTTCAGGGGGCGGGACCGACGAGAATGCGGTTGTTGCCGGTGTCCGCCACGTAGAGCCGGCCATCGGGTCCGAGGCGCGCGCCCTGCGGCCGGTTGAGCTGCGTCGTGGCCCAGTCGGCGCCGACCGCTGAGCCTTTCGCGCCGTTGCCGGCGACCGTGCGGAGGGTGCGGGTGGCGGGATCGTAGCGGCGGAGGCAGTGGTTCTCGGTGTCCAGGATGAGCACGCCGCCCTTGGCGTCTATGAGCGCGTACTTCGGGAAGTTCAGCCGGGCGGTGTCGGCAGGGCCTTCGGTCGCCGGACCGGGTTGGCCGTCCCGGTTGACCACCACGCTCACCTTGCCGTCCTTGATGGCGACCAGCGAATGGCCGCCGAGCACGCTGCCGAACAAGGCGAAGACCGTCCCCTCCGCGGTCACGCACGCGGTGCGCACGTAGCAGCAGGGGGAGGCGAGGGCGTCGGCGCCCTCCTGCGGGAAGCCCTTTTCGCCGTTGCCCGCGATCGTCGTCACGACCCGGGTGGCGAGGTCGATGCGCCGGATGCGGTGGTTGCCGA
>JBIISU010000217.1:0-2865 GCA_044340815.1 Opitutales bacterium
GGAAGCCCTGCTCGCGACCCTTTCCCTCCTGACCGCCGACAAGACCCTGCGCGAGGACGACCCCGACGGGGCGTTCGCGATCGAAGTCGCCGAGACCGTCATCGAGACCGCCAAGGAAATCCAGGCGGCGTACGAAGCCGGCGCCACCGAGCTCACCCATGAGCAGCTCATCGGGCTGACCCTCGACGCCGCCAGCACCCAGCGCCACCGCCGCAGCGACGCCCAGGAGGCGGTCAACCTCCCGGGCTGGGTGGAGGCCCCGTGGGACCCCGTCCCGCACATGATCTTGTTCGGGCTGAACGACCACCTCGTCCCGAGGGTCGTCCACGCCCACCCCTACCTGCCGGCCAGCCTGCGGGCCATGGCCGGCCTGCCCACCAACGAAGCCGTCTTCGCCTCGGCCGCCTTCACCTTCGAGCAGCTGTGGCGCCGACGGATCGGCCACGGCTGGCTGGACGTCATCGTCCCGCAGCAGGATGCCGACGGCAACCCCCTCCGCCCCTCGCGCCTCCTCTTCCAAGCCCCGGACGACGCCCTGGGCGCCCGGGTCAACCACCTGTTCGCCGACGCCCCGAACAGCGACGCCCAGCCCTACTGGGAAATCCCGGACCAACATAAATTCGTCCCCCTGGCCGACGCCAAGGGCGCGGCCCGCGTCCTCAAGTCCATCTCCGCCACCGCCTTCAAGGTCTACCTCGCCGACCCGGCCGAGTTCTGGCTCAAGCGGGCGCTCGGCATGGACGACGTCAAACATGGGCGCATCGAACTCGACGCCGCCGGCTTCGGCTCGTTGGCGCACGGTGCGCTGGAAACCTTCGGCCTGGACAACATCGACAAGGCCGTGACCGACGCGGCGGAGATCCACCGACAGCTCATGGCCGGGCTCGACCGGCACGTGCTCGCGCACTTCGGCAACGACCCCTCCACGGCGATCCGCCTCCAGATCGAAGCCGCGCGCGGGCGCCTGACCGCCTTCGTGCGGACCCAGGCCCAGATGGCCGCCGAAGGCTGGGTCATCAAGGCCGTCGAAGGCGACCTCCCGGAGGACGACATCCTGGGGGTGAAGATCACCGGCTCCTTTGACCGACTCGACTACAACACCCGGACCGGCGAATGGCGCGTGTACGACTACAAGACCTTCAACTACGCCCAGAACCCGGTCGGCACCCACACCGCGACCGGCCAGGCCGGTGCCCCCTTCACCGCCGAGGTGAGGAAGCGCGACCGCAAGGGCGTCGACACCGGAAAAACGCAAATCATCCGCTGGAAGGACCTCCAGCTGCCTGTCTACCACCGCTCGCTCAAGAAGGGCTGGCCCGGCATCGCCCAAGACGCCACCCTACACGTCGGCTACCTCTGCCTCCCCTCCAAGGTCAGCGACACCGGCGAAGAAGTCTGGGCGCACTACCACGACGACTTCAGGCAAGCGGCCGAGACCCAGATCCACCAGGTCGTCGAAGCCATCCGACAAGGCGGCAAGGACGCCTACCAACCCTCCGAGGAAGGCAGCGACTACCCCATCCTCGCGGCCCTGAAAAGCCGACGCATGAAGGACTACCTCAACCTCGAACAACTCGGAGGAATCCGCCCATGAGCCAGTTCCCCGTCGAAGATAAGGTCATCCTGGCGTCTGCCGGCTCCGGCAAGACCTTCGCCCTCTCGGACCGCATCGTCAAACTCCTGGCGACCGGCGCCAGCCCCGAACAGATCGTCGCCCTGACCTTCACCCGGGCCGCCGCCGCGGAGTTCATGGCGCGGACCCTCGAGAAACTCGCCAAGGCCGCCTCGAGCGAGGCGGAGGCCGCCGCCCTGCGCGGCCAAGACCGCCTGAACCTGCCGTCCACCTGCGACGCGGCGTTCTTCCGGAAACTGCTGCGCAAGACCCTGCTCTCGATGCAGCGGCTCACCCTGGGCACACTGGACAGCTTCTTCGCCCGGCTCGTGACCAACAACCCCACCGAGGTCGGACTGGACGGCGGGCGCATCAGCAACATCGGCGATGTCGAAGCGGCGGACATCCGCACGCAGGTCATCGCCCAGATGATGGCGGAAACCGAGCCGGCCGAGATCGCCGAACTCTGGGACCTGCTGCGCTTCCTCAACCAAGGGAAGGTGGTCGCCACCCCGCTCAAGGGCTTCGCCGAGACGGTCAAGAGCCTCCACGACCTCATCTCCCTCGCGAAGGAGGAGCACAAGTGGGGCGACTCCTTGACCCTCTGGAAGGACGGCCGGCCGGAGATCTTCCAGGCCCCGACGGAGGCCGGGAAGCAGCAGGCCGCCCTCGGCCTGGCGGCTTGGCTGGAGGGGCAGACCTTCCACGCGACCTTCAAGAAGAGCCTCATGGCCATCGCCGAGTCGGTCGGAGCGATGACGCACGCGTCGGACCTGAAGGATTCCGCCTGGGACAACCTCGGCGGACGCCTCAGACCCGTGATCCTCGGCAAGATGGGCGAGGCGATCACGATCACCTACCCGTCGGGAGATAAAGGTAAGCCGATCCACCTGCCGCCCGAGCCGTGCGACCAGCTCCGCGTCCTGGCCCGGGCGGCCTACGCGACGGCCCTCCAGGAGAAGCTCGACCAGACCAAGGCCATCTACCGCCTGCTGAAGCGCTACGACGAGATCTACGACCGGGAGATCCGCCAGCGGGGACGCCTGACCTTCAGCGACAACGTCACCCTGCTCCTGAACGCCCACGGCAAGTTCGACATCGATTACCGGCTGGATTGCAGCGTGAAGCACTGGCTCTTCGACGAATTCCAGGACACGAGCACCCGCCAATGGAAGGTCCTCGAGGACAACCTCATGGAGATCATCGGCGGCCACCAGGAGAAGACCGAGTGGCGGACCGCGTTCTTCGTGGGC
>JBIISU010000218.1:0-2859 GCA_044340815.1 Opitutales bacterium
CGGTGGGGTGCGGGTGGTTCCGCTTCTCCTTCTCCAACCGATGGCGGCGGCGGAGCTGGCGGTCGGCCTTGTCGACCAGGAGGTCGAGGGACTTGTACAGGTCCTCGGATTCTTCCCGGACCACGATATCCGGACCCGGCACCTCCAGCCGGATCTGGGCCGCGAACTCGCGACTGTGGTCGCGCGAACGGGCGTGGACGAGCTCGACGTGCACGCGGATGATCCGCGGGTTGTGGCGCAGCAGCTTTTCGACCTTGGCGCACACCGTTTCCTTCAGGGCGTCGGTCAGGTCCATGTGGACACCGGACACGACGATGGGAGCATTGCTCATTGGGGTTGTGTTGGGGGGGCTGACGAGCGAACCTGCGTCCATGTCCCGCGCCGTCTTCGTCGACGATTTCCTCAAGGGTTTCTCTTGTGTGATCATCACCGGAGCTTCTTCGGGCATCGGACGCGCAATACTCTCGCGCATCGAGGAGTCTGGCACCGGCGCGGCCGTCTTCAACCTTTCCCGCACCCCACCGGAAGGCGTCCCGAATTCCCTGAAGTTCAGTCATCTTACCTGCGACCTCTCGCAACCGCATGAAATCGAGAAGGTTGTCGGCGAATTACGGAAACTAATGCCGCGGGAAGGAAGGATACTGTTGGTTAATAACAGCGGATTCGGCGCGTACGGCGAGTTCCCCGCCCCGGACCTGGACCACACCCTGAAGATGGTGGACGTCAACATGCGCGCCGTCGTCCACCTGACGGGCTTGCTATGGGCCGACCTGAAGGCGCGCGGCGGCCAGATCGCGACCGTGGCCTCGCTCGCGGCCTACCAACCGACGCCGCTGATGACGACGTACGCGGCGACCAAGGCCTTCGCGTTGCACTGGAGCATCGCGTTGGACGCGGAGGCCCGTCCGTACGGCGTGCGCTGCGTGGCGATCTGCCCCGGCCCGGTCTCGACCAACTTCTCCAAGGCCGCGGGCTTCACCGGCTCGACCGGCCTCGGCGGACAGACCGCCGAGGCGTGCGTCGACGAGGCCCTGCGCGCGATGGCGAAGGCCCACCCGCAGGTGATCACCGGCTGGAAGCACAAGTTGCTCGGCTGGTTCTCCGCGCGCCTGCCGAAGCCGTGGGCGGCGGCCATCGGCCTGCGCATGATCCGGCGGCTGCGGCTGGATCGGTTCGTGAAGAAGGCCTGAACCTACTTCGCGCCGTCGAGGAGCTCGCGGGCGTGCGAGAGCGCGACCTTGCTGGCGCGGTCGCCCAACATGCGGGCCAGCTCGGCCTCGCGGTCCTTGCGCTTGGCGTGGACCGGGGCGATCGCGACCGTCGTCGAGCGGTCGTCCTGCGTCTTCGTCACGACGAGGTGGGCATGCCCGAGGGCGGCGACCTGCGGGAGGTGCGTCACGCAGAAGACCTGGTGGCCGGCCCCGAGCGCGGCCAGTTCGCGGCCGACCTGGGCGCCGATCTCGCCGCCGACGTTGGCGTCGACCTCGTCGAAGACGAGCACCGGGGTGCGGTCGACCGCGGCGAGCACGGTCTTGAGGGCGAGCATGACGCGGGCCGCCTCCCCGCTGGAGGCGATCTGGTCGAGCGGCAGGAGGTCCTGGCCGGCGTTGGGGCAGAAGAGGAAGCGCACCGCATCGGCGCCGTGCGGACCGAGCTCGGCGACGGAGACCTCGATCCGGAGGTCGGCCTTCTTGAAGCCGAGCGCGCCGAGCATCTTGCGGGCCGCGGCGGCGAGCTTTTCGGCGGCCTTGAGGCGGGCCGCGCGGAGCACCGCGGCCTGCTTGCGCAGCTCCTTCTCCACCTGGGCGGCCTCGGCCCTCAGCTTGGCCACGCGCGCCTCGACGTCGCCCTGCGACGCCAGCCGGCGACGCAGCGCCTCGCGTTTCTCGCGCACGGTCTCGGCCGACGGACCGTACTTGCGGCGGAACTCCAGCCAGCGGTTCATCTGCGCGTCGAGGTCGGCCGTGGCCTCCTCGTCCGCGGAAAGCCCGCGACCCAGCCGCGCGAAATCGGCGCGGATATCCTCGGCCTCGGCCGCGAGGGAGTTCAGGCGGTCGCGCAGCGCCGCGGCGTCCGCGTCGATCCGGGCCACGTCATCGCCGGCCTTGAGCAGCTTCGGGAGCACCTCGCCGAGCCCGTCGGCCCCGAGGCCCGCGTCGAGCTGGCCGAGGAGCGCGGCGAGTTCCTGCGCGCGGGATGCGCGGGCATGGTCGCGCTCGAGCTTGGCGATGGCTTCCTCGGAGAGGTCCAGCGAGTCGAGCTTCTCGAGCTGGGAGCGCAGGAAGGCCTCCTCGTCCTCGGACAAGCGTTCGGCCGAGGCGGCCTCGGCGGCCTCGCGAAGCAGGTCGTGGCGCTGGCGCCAACCGGCGCGGTAGGCGGCCAGCGGCGCGGCCAAGCCCGCGTGCAGGTCGAGCATCTCGAGCTGGGTCTCGGTGCGCATCAGCTTCTGCGGCTCGCCCGGGCCATGGAAATCGATCCAGAGTTCGCCGAGCTGCTGGAGCTGCGTGAGGGTGGCGGACCCGCCGTTGACGGAGATCCGCCCCGCCTTGGTCGCGTGGACCGAACGCTTGAGGATCAGCAGGCCGTCGTCGCAGGCGGGGAGATCCAGCGCCTTCAGCGCCTCGTCGAAGCGCCGGTCGCCCTCGACCTCGAGCTCGGCCTCGACTGCGCATTCCTCGGCTCCCTTGCGGACGATCGTCTTCGCGGCGCGGTTGCCCGCCAGGAGCGAAAGCGCGCCGAGGAGCACGGATTTGCCAGCGCCCGTCTCGCCGGTGACGACGGTGAAGCCCGGACCGACCTCGAGGTCGGCGCGGTCCATCAGGGCGAGGTCGCGGATGATGAGGCGGCGGATCATGCGGA
>JBIISU010000219.1:0-2858 GCA_044340815.1 Opitutales bacterium
TGACCTGAAGACAATTCTCCATCAGGCAGGCCGGACTTCAAGCCGTAGATGAAGGAAACCCCATAAAAAAGGGGGCCCGTGGCCCCCTGAAGTGACGGTGTCACGGCCGCTCAATTGACGTAGACGAATTCGTTCGAAAGCAGCAGCGTGTGCGCAAGCAACTCAATGGGAGTCAAGGGGTTGCGAGGAATGGTCTCGCCGACATTCTGCAGGATGCCCTCGGCGCCGCCGGTGCTGACGGACATCATCATGTCATCGGGGGCCTCCACCTTCTTGGTGGCGGGGACGGCCTTTTTGGCCGCGGCCACCTGGGCGGCGGTCGGGGTGCCGGCCTTGGCGTCCTTGCCCGTGGAGGCCTTGGCGCTGGTCCGGCTCGAGCCGGTGGTCGAGGTTTTTGCGGAGCCGGCGGCCGGCGTGCCGCGGGCGGCGGCGATCGCCATGGCCTTCTGCTTGTCGAGGAAGTCGCGGGCGGCGCGGATCTCGTTGGAGGTCGCGCGGCGCTGGAAGATCGCCATGAACATCGCGTTGATGCGGGCGTCCTCGGAGAAGGCCTTCACCACGTCGGGACGCGCGGCCACCGCGCGGGCCACTTCGACCGACAGCGGGTTGTTCATGAAGAACAACGCCTGCTGCGGCACGATCGTCGAGCCGCGCTTGGAATTGGCCATGTCCGGGTCGGCGTAGTCGAACTGCGACAACGTGTCGTTGAGGCGGAGGCGGTCGACGTAGCCGTAGAGGCTGCGGCGGTAGCTGTAGGGCTCGTCCGTGATGTTGGCGGGCTGGCCGCCGACGGTCGGGCTCATCTTGCCCGTGAGCAGGATCATCGAGTCGCGGATCGATTCGAAGTCGAGCCGGCGGAGGTTGCCGCGCCACAGCAGGCGGTTGGCGGCGTCGATCTTGAGCGGATCGACGGGTCCCTTGCGGGCCACCAGCGGGTTGAGGTTCGGGTTGGAATCCTGGCGGTAGGCCGAGCTCAGCATGACCTGGCGGTGCATGCGCTTCAGGGTCCAGCCGTTCTTGGTGAAGTCGTCGGCCAGCCAATCGAGCAGTTCGGGGTGCGAGGGCGGCACCGACATGTTGCCGAGGTCGTCGGGCGTCAGCACCAGGCCTTCGCCGAAATGCTTGAGCCAGAGCCGGTTCATCGCCACGCGCGGGGCGATGGGGTTGGTCTTGGCCACGATGGCCTTGGCCAGCTCGAGGCGACCGCTGCCGTCGGTGAAGGCGGGACGCTCGCCCTGCGAGAGCGCCTCGAGGAAGCGGCGCGGGACCGTGGGGCCGCGCTTGTTCTTGTCGCCGCGCAGGTAGACGTAGCTGTCGCGCGGGTTGGCGGCATCCTGGATGGCCATGGCCTCGCGCGGCGCGCCCGGGTGCGAGAGGCGCAGCTCATTGATCTGGGCCCAGCGGAAGTAGGCGAGCGGCTTGCGGTTGTTCTGGCCGCCGAACACCGGACGGTTCTGCCAGTCGGCGCAGAACTTGCGCGTGTCGAAGAGCGCGATGCACTCCTCGTTCTCGAGGATCTCCTCGACGTCGGGCAGGGGCCACGGGTAGGCCGCCATCTGCGCGATCGCCGCCGGCGTCTGCTTGCTCGAGCGGCCCGGCGTCGCGCAGCGGTCGATGTGCGCGAGGATCGAGGCCTTGCTGTCGTTGTAGGCCTTCTGGTAGGCCAGGGCGACGTCGTCGATGGTCTTGGGCTTGAGGCCGCGCAGGGCCGAGGCGATGAGCGGGTTGACCGGGTTCTTGGGGTCGTTCAGCGAGGCCGCGAGCACGGCGGCGGCGCGTTCCTCGAAGACCGCGACGGGGATGGCCGCCACGCGGGCGAAGGGCCCGGTGATCGGCGAGTCGGTCTGGATGCGCATCGGCTCGAAGTCGGGCAAGGGCGTCTCCAGCTTGTACTTCTCGTTCACGTCGCCCCACTCGATCGAGCCGCGCTTGAGCGTGGCGGCGACCAGGCGGCCGGCCATCTCGCGGTCGTAGCGGGCGCGCATGTCCTTGAAGTACTTGTAGTAGCCGGCGGCGCTCTCCGCCTGCAGCTGGTCGAGGCGCTTCTGGAAATCGGCCTTCAGGGCCGCGCCCTGGGGGCCGGCGGTGATGCCCGGGCGCTGGAGCGGCTCGATCGTCGAGGCGAAGATGCCGTGCAGCGAATAATAGTCGGCCGCGGGGATCGGGTCGAACTTGTGGTCATGGCAACGCGAGCAGGCGACCGTCAGGCCGAGGAAGGCCTTGGTCGTGGTGTCGATGCGCTCGTCGATCGTGTCGTCGATGTTGTCGAAGCGCTTGCCGATGGTGATGAAGCCGAGGGCGGCGAGGCGGGCGTCGTCGGGCTTGATGTCCGGGAGCTTGTCGGCGGCGAGCTGCTCGATCACGAAGCGGTCGTAGGGCTTGTCGGTGTTGAGCGCGTCGATGACGTAGTCGCGGTAGGTCCAGGCGTAGGCGTAGCGGTAGTCCTCGAAGAGGCTCTTGCCCTGGTCGACCGGCAGGCCGCGCGTGTCGGAGTAGCGGGCCGTGTCGAGCCAGTGGCGGCCCCAGCGCTCGCCGTAGTGGGGCGAGGCCAGCAGGAAGTCGACCTGCTTGGCGACGACCGCGTCCACGTTGTTGGCCGGGGTCCCTCGGCGGGCGGCGGCGGCGTCGGCGGCGGCCGCGGCGTCATGGGCGCGGGTGAAGGCGAGCACCTGCTCGGCGGTGGGCGGGAGACCGATGAGGTCGTAGAACATGCGGCGCAGGAGGGCCTCCGGGTCGGCCGCCGGGTTGGGCACGAGGCCGGCGGCCTCGAGCTTGGCGAGGATGAAGGCGTCGATCGGTCCCTTGACCCAGGCCTTGTTCTTCACTTCGGGCGGCGTGACGGCCTTAAGCGGGAGGTA